>JAJRQP010000348.1 GCA_024280195.1 Bacteroidota bacterium
ATGGACCAAGCATCTAAAAGAACACGGCATTAAAGTCGTTCATGTTGTTTCTAGTGTAAAATTTGCCAAAAAAGCAGCAGATGCAGGAGTTGACGCAATTGTTGCAGAAGGATTTGAAGCTGGAGGACACAATGGTCGTGACGAGACAACTACGCTTTGCTTAATCCCAATGGTAGCGGAGGAAGTTTCTATTCCTGTTATTGCGGCAGGTGGAATCGGAACTGGTCGAGCAATGCTTGCAGCTATGAACTTAGGTGCAGATGCAGTTCAAATTGGAAGTCGATTTGTGACCTCTACCGAATCAAGCGCTCATCAGAATTTCAAAAATGTAGTCGTTTCTGCGAAAGAAGGAGATACACAATTAACTTTGAAAGATATTACTCCTGTTCGCTTGGTAAAGAATGAATTCTACCAAAAAGTTGAACAAGCCTATCAAAACTGCGCAACTCCAGAAGAAATAAAAGAACTTCTCGGTCGAGGTCGTGCAAAAAAAGGAATGTTTGAAGGAGACTTACTTGAAGGAGAATTAGAAATTGGGCAAGTATCTGGTTTGATTCATAACATCAAACCAGCCAAAGAAATTGTTGATGAAATCATCTCAGAATTCAACGCAACAATCCAAGAACAAAATTCTGAGAAATACACATTTTAGTCAATGATAAATTACGAAAGATTTGAATTAGAGAATGGGTTGACTGTTCTCTTTCATAAAGATGAAACTACGCCAATGGCGGTTGTCAATACATTATACAACGTCGGTGCGCGAGACGAAAAAGAAGCACAAACAGGATTTGCTCACCTCTTCGAGCACTTGATGTTTGGGGGCTCTGTGAACATCAGTGATTTTGATACGCCGTTGCAATTAGCAGGTGGCGAGAACAATGCATTTACGTCTAATGACATTACCAACTACTACGATGTTCTCCCAAAACAGAACATTGAAACAGCTCTTTGGTTAGAAAGCGACCGAATGCTATCACTTGCATTTACGGATAAAAGTTTAGAGGTTCAGCGAAGTGTTGTTATTGAAGAATTTAAGCAACGTTATTTGAATCAACCTTACGGTGATGTTTGGTTAGAGTTAAGACCTTTGGCGTATAAAGTTCACCCATATAAATGGGCAACCATCGGAAAAGAACTCAAGCACATTGAGGATGCAACAATGGAAGATGTGAAAGCATTCTTCCAAAAGTTTTATTGCCCAGCAAATGCAATTCTAACCATCGCTGGAAATTTTGAACTGGAAGAGGTTAAGTCGTTTGTAAAAAAATGGTACGGAGATATTCCTGCGGGGATTAAGAATAGTCGAAATCTTCCAAAAGAACCAACGCAAACTGAATACCGAGAAAAAACCATTGAACGAAAAGTTCCAACCGATGCCTTTTATTATGCTTTCAAAATGAACGACCGTTTGCATCCTGATTTTTATGCTTCGGACACACTTTCTGATTCTTTGGGACGTGACAAAAGTTCTCGTTTATACATTTCTCTTAAGAAAGAGCAACAGTTAGCTTCTTCTATCAATGCCTATATTATGGGATCAATTGAAGACGGGTTACTTGTCATTTCTGGCAAACTAAACGACGGAGTTTCTTTTGAAGAACTAGACACTGCATTATGGAAAGAACTAGAGAAAGTGAAAAAAAATGTGCTCGAAGAGGAAGAATTAACTCGAATCATGAACAAGATTAGAACCTCCAAAGAGTTTCAAGAACAAGGTGTTTTAAATCGATCGATGAGTTTAGCGATGTTTGAACTTCTGGGCGATGCTAGCCAAATCAACGAAGAAAGCAAAGCTTACCAAAACATTACGCCACAAGATATTCAACGAGTAGCAAAGAATATTTTGCAAAAAGAAAAATGCTCTTTATTAAAAGTTAAAGCCATCCAAAATGATTAATAGAACGCAACAACCACCTATACAAAAAATTGAATCTGTTGATTTTTTGGCACCTGAAGTCACAGCTATCACGGAGCAAGTTTCTTTATTCCACATGAAGAATGTGAAAGATGAAACCACTCGTTTTGACTTGTATTTTGATGCTGGAAAAGTCAACGCTTCTCATGGGATTGCCAGTTTTGTGAACGGATTAATTCTCTCTGGAACAGACCAAAAAACATCGACTGAAATCAATAACGAAATTAATGGTCTTGGAGGATTTTACGAATCTGGAGTAGCGGTAGAAAGTGCCGTTCTTTCTGTTCATTGTTTACGAGAGAATGTCACATCTATTTTTAACACAATTATTGATGCCATTCAAAACGTCAGTTTTATCGAGAAGGAAGTCACTGAATTCTTTTCGGATAGTAAACAAAGAATGAAAATCAACGCTGAGAAAGTCAGTTATTTAGCCCAAAAGAATTTCCAAAAAGCGCTATTCAATAGTCATTATGCGTATTCTGCAACATTATCACTAGAAGACTACGACAAAGTAAGCATTGAAGATTTGAAATCATTTCATAAGGAATGCTACTTAAATGGATTGACCAAAGTTGTACTTGTCGGAAACATTGACGAATCAACTGTAAATCACATTGTTGACACCGTTAAAGTGTTCACAAAGAAAGGAAGCAGTTCTTTTGGAGAAGCCATTCAGAATAAAACGGGAGAACAAAGAATTGCCAAAAAAGATGCCATTCAGTCTGCCATTCGTGTAGGGAGAATGCTGTTCAACAAGCAAGATTCTGATTACCTTGATTTTTTAGTACTCAACACCATTTTGGGCGACTATTTTGGTTCTCGTTTAATGTCTAATATCCGTGAAGACAAAGGATACACTTACGGTATTGGAACGATGCTCGCAGAATTGCAAAACACGGGATATTTTCTCGTTGCAACAGAAGTGGCGCACGATGTAAAAGACGCTACCTTAAAAGAAATCAAATTTGAATTTGAGAAGTTGCAAAACGAACTGGTTGGGGAGGATGAATTGAACCTTGTGAAAAACTACATGCTTGGACAGTTGCTAAAAAGTGCAGATGGTCCTTATGACATGATGGACTTGTTTTTAAGTACAGAGATATATGGCAAAGATTTGTCATTCTATAACGAGGCAATTGCTAAAATTCAAGGTATAACTTCAGAAAGAATAATGGAGTTGGCTAAAAAGTATTTGAATTGGGAAGATATGAGTATTGTCGTGGCGGGGTGAGTTGCTTTTAGGTGAGAATTGAAAACGGAAAGGTGAGAGGTGAGAGGTGAGAATAATGTAAAATAATGAACATTAAATGTCGAATGATAAAGTTGAATTATTCGCTTCGAAATCAATAACCCAGTCACCAATAAAGGTGATACCCAATATAGAGGTTGATTTACTAAAAAAAACTTAGAAACTTTTTCTCTGAGTTCTGATTTTAAAAGTGTAAACCAATACAAATCTTACGTACTCCCTATTTTTGTGAAAATATTAAGAAGTAGACTCGTTTCAATGTAAAATGATAAAGTGAAAGCTTACCTGAATAATTAGTAATTCCTCTTAGTGTACATATTTAATCTCAAAGCAGAAATAAGTTATAACCTAATTCACATTATAGGTTCTTTTCAAAAAAAAACACTGATTTATACGCTATTTTTAAGACGAAACTTACATTAATATTCTAAATCTAAGATTTTGCCTTACTTTTTGATAAATTTCAATGTTCTTTCACCTTCTCTGATAAAATAAATACCATTTGGTAAATTTGAAACGTCTATCATTACTTTTCTTTTGTTAATTGAGGTAAAATCAACAAATGATGCTAAATTCTCACCTAGAGCAGAATACAAAGAAATTGATTCTATACTTATTTTATCGCCCTGAACATATAAATGAATTACTGCGGGGTTAGGATAAATTGTAAAATCATTTGATAGATTATTATTATCTACTGATACAATTTTATAAAGTTTACGTACACCATTAAAATCTGTTTGAATCAAACGATAGTATGACACTCCAAAATATGAATCGTAATCAATCATCGAATAATTATTTAACTGCTGTGAAGAACCTGCACCTTTTTTAACCCCAACAACTTCCCAGTTTCTACCATTGACAGAACGTTCGACTGTAAAATAATCATTATTTATTTCTGATGATGTTGTCCAGTTAACTACTACATTTCCCCTAGAATTAACTTGGGCTTCAAATGATACCAATTCAACAGGCAGAGTTGACAAGCAGAAAGTAGTCAGAGCATCAACTAACCCTTGATCCGGAATAGGATTAGTATAAACAATTGGAACAACAACGATTAAGCCATCTATTTCTATAATTGGAGTTGTTCCTAAATTTGTGCAAAACATTTGACACATCAAATGTGCAGGCCTATCTGGAAGTCCATTCTGTTCCAACTCAATAGAAGGCGTCTCAATATAGCCGCAACAATCTATCACCCCTCCCTCTACTTCTACTTCACTTACAGCAAATATGCTATCTTGATTACATAGGTATCCTTCAACATCTAACTCATCTGTGAAAATTTGTCCTCCTACATGATTATATAGACTACCACTCCCACAATTTTGTCCAATATTAACCGTGTTGGCAGCTGTTATTATTCCAAAATTATTAACCACAGGAAAAGGATCTACTGGAGCATAAGGAACTATGCAATCATCCGGGACACAATGGAGTTCATCTATAGTTATTGAGCCATTATTAATTAATTCTCCTGAGTTAACTCCTCCTAAGCCAATAAACAATGAATTAGTCCCTGTAATTGACCCATTGGACGTAATAATCATTAAACCTAAAACCTCTTGATTAACATCATATATCATTGTGTGATCCACAATTATAGTGTCACTAACGGGCAAACTGACTGGAGGAACACCTGATAAATTCCAAGATGCAGGAGATGACCAAAGCCCATTTGCAACTGTATGATAACAAATTTGACTGACTGAATTAAAACAAAATAATAAAAGAAAAGATAATAGTAAGGAGTTTGTTATTGATTTCATAATGTTTTATCTAAGCCTCGCTAAAACAATTTAGTAAGGGGGTGAAGATAACTTTTTCTTTACATGCGTGCACAGTTATTATTCATAATGCAGTTAACAATGAACATTCTATAGTTTACAATGATAATTAATAGATAACCCTATTTTTATTAAAAAAATCTCTCTTACGCCAACTCCCAGACGAAAGGCATCTGTATCTTTCGTAAATAGACGTAAAAACCCTATTATTGCGTTCACGCCACTATTTTGGAGAAAAATGTTAAAAAGAAGACTTATTTAATCTAAAATATTGAACATTAAATGTAAAATGATAAAGTTGAGTTATTCACTCCGAAGAAAAATTTATCGAATGCTCCAATGCTCCAAAACTCTAATAATTCTCCCCTTAAAACACCGCCTTCAACGAAACCGTAACATTCATACCACTTGCAGAAACACCAGAACCAAAAGTTCGGTACAATTGATTGGTGATATTCTCTACCCCTGCATTCATAGATAAATGCTTATTAAAAAAGTAGGCTCCTTTAAAATTCAGTGTGTACCAAGATGGTGTAAAACGATTGCCATTAGCATCAATTGCATAAGTTAAGTCATTGCGTTCTTGCAAAGGCAAGTTTTCAGCCTTCATTTCTCCTTGATAAACAAGGTACAATTCTAAATGCAAGTGTCTGCGTTTAAACCCGAGGCTAGTTCTCCCGAAAACTGGAGCTACGTGCGTCTTTGGAAAGTAAGTAGCAGAATCTAAACTGTAAGTAGAGCCTTTTTGGTAATTGATCGTTGATTTTACGCTAAATCCTTTACCTATAATCAATTCTATTCCTGCTTGCGTTCCATAAACATAAGCATTGCTATTATTCTGAATTGCAAGAACTTGACTCAATGTTCCTTCGTAGATAATACTGTCTTGCCCATTAAATTGAAAAGGAGAACGAGCGAGTGCATCTTGCAAATAGGTGTAATAAACAGCACCGTCAATTTTAACAACGCTCTTGAACGCTTTGGCAAAACCTAGTTCTGCATTGTACGCATATTCTGGCTTCAAATTAACATTTGGAACAATTACACTTCCTGGCTCTGAGTCAAAGACCTTTCCGAAATCATCTATGTTCGGCGCTCTGAATCCTGTCGATAAATTAAGGTAATACTTTGACTGCTTCGATGAATTAAAAACAAAACCAAGACTTCCGTTTAATGCACTGTTTTGATTAGACATTTCTGTAACTGGAAAAGCAAACAAAGAAGTATCAAACTGAGCATCTACAAAATACAGGCTGTATCTGACTCCTGAATTGATGGTCCATTTTTCAGAAAGTGCATGCTTTAAATCTGCATAGATACCATAAGTTTGCCAAGTACTTTGGTCAGGGTAACGAGGATTGATAATTGTCTGAGAATGATCGATGATTGATTCTTTATGTGCTTCAGAACTAATTAAATTAAATACTCCTTCAAGACCATAAACAAAGGTTGTTCGTTTTGCCCATTCTTTGTGGAAATCAATGTTCAAAGAGAATGCATCGACTTGTTCAAATTGTCTTCGTATTGCAGAACTACCTGTTTTTCTATCATTTCTGCTTTCGTTAAATTTCTGGTAGGCAAGATTCATTTTTAGTTGATCGTAGAACTTCTTTTTAGTCGGTTGGTTCACAAACGTAAACTGATTCATCATCCACTTTTGAGGACCGTAATACCATTCTGCATTGTCTAAAATTCCATCCTCGTCTTTATCCAAAGTCAACCTATCATACCTTGGTGCATCAGATGACTTAGAGAATAAAAAAGAATAAGTCAACAACCATTTTTCATTGGGTTTAAAATGTGCTTTATGCAATAAATTAATTTGACTGTATTCTGTATTGATTTGTTTTCTCGGATTGGAATTAACCAATGTAGAATCAATTCCGTTTATTCTTTGCTGATAAGTCGGCCTTAAGAAATAGGTGTTGCCATATTTTCCAGTTGTTAAATCACCAAAACGAGAATAGGTCAGAGAGCTGATTGTCGCCCATTTTTGTTTTCCAAAATTAAAGCTCAAATGAGAAGTTGATTCATTGCTCGATGAAGAATAACGTGTAAACGCCGTTGTTTTTATTTTTGCTTTAAGAGAATCTTGCGCAAATTTAGGGAGCAAGGTTGTGAAGTTCATAACACCACCAATTGC
>JAJRQP010000349.1 GCA_024280195.1 Bacteroidota bacterium
GAATATTGCAACAGATTAACCAACATCATTGATGGTACAGCAAATGTTTCAACGCAAGCAGACTTGTTAAGCTACCTAGATTGGACAGTTGTATGTGATCCAAACGGAACAACGCCTCCAACTGATTCTTGTAGCACAGCATACATCTCTTACCAAGATTGTGTCAACAACTTCAATGCGTCAGCAGTGGTAACTAACGGAACGTATTCTGCAATATCACTACTTACTTATTCAAAATTTGTATCAAATGATTTATGCTCTTGTGTTGATGAATATTGTAACAGATTAAGCAATATCATTAATGGATTCATTAGTCCAAATCAAGTAGAGCTTATCTCGTATCTAGATTGGTCATTTGTGTGTACACAAGTTACAGATACTCTTTGTTCTGATAGATACATAGAATACATTGCTTGTGTTGACAATTATAATGCAAGTGCTATAAATGGCCAATTGCCTTTAATGACAAGCACAATTCCTTTTACATTATTCTCTCAAAATAATTACTGTGAATGTGTAGATCAATACTGTGTTAGACTTGAAAAAGTATTAAATGGGATTGTTGTCGTTACAACGCAAACAGAGTTAAATAACTACATGAATTGGGATTCTATATGTGTTCCTAATGTTTCATCTCCAGATGAACCTTGTTTAGATGCTTACACTCAATTCTTAGCATGTAGACAGCAAATGATTGATTCAGCGAACGTTTACCCTAATGTTATTGTTGACTTTGTTTCTTACGATAACTTCATTCTTAACGATTGGTGTAATTGTGTTGATTCATACTGCTCAACAATAGATGCCATCATTAATGGTTTAATCGTCGTTGTTCCAGATTCCATTTTACACATTGTTCCAACATGTTTAAACCAACCACCTTGTGAACCTAAACCTTCTTCAGGTCCGTTTACACCTTCTCCTCCGGTAGAAGTTGAAAACGACTGTATAGAAATGATGATTAATCAAGCACTTTACGAAGGGCAGTTAAATTATCAAACTTATGTAGACAGTGTAAGTAATGCAACATTGACTATGTACAACGAACATTGTTTAGGCGTAACTGAAAACTTCAGATATGATTATATGGACAAGTTGTATCATTACACTTTATATTACTATGATCAAGCGGGTAATTTAACTAAGACAATACCTCCAGCAGGTGTAGAAATAATACCGATAACAGCTAGTTCCGATCCAATCTCACAACAAATTTCGGGAGATCGATTAAATGGAACAAAAACGGTCTTTACAACACATCGTTTACCGACGGATTATGAATACAATAGTTTGAATCAATTAGTTGCTCAGTCATCACCCGATACAGACCCAATGGTCGTGTTTGACCTCTCCCTTTCTGTAGGCTTAGCTCCTCATTTAATTGTTTATAAAATACAAATGGTTACTCCATCTCAAGGATATCTTGCTGGAAAAGTCGGAGAGAGAGGTTATTACTATAAAACCAATGATGGTGGAGCATCTTGGACAAGAGTAACTAATCTGCTAGGTGCTAACTTGAAGAAAGTTAAAATGTTAACCTCTCAAATTGGAATTGCCGTTGGAGAAAAAGGAAACGTTATTAAGACAATCGATGGAGGGAACTCTTGGGATCTAATTGAAACTTGGAATACCGCAGCAACAGGCATGATTAATAATCTGAACGATATATCTTTCGTTGAAACAACACCTAATAATTATACGGTAGTTATTGTTGGTGATAACAATACAATTGTCAAATCAACAGACATTACGGCAATTGCTCCTACATTTACAGTTGTAAACACTGGAATTACAGAACCTGCTAATGCCAATGTTTCTAGTATCACTAACGATGGAGTCGATTTCTTCATTACCATCAATGATCCAACAACTGCAACTGCGCACATTTATACGATGCCTATTGCTGGAAGTAACTGGATAATTGAAAACAATTTCACTCCTGGTTCTTTATCAGATATAGAATTCTATGACATCAACGGAGCATACATTGCGGGTGATGATGGAAGATTATACAAGAATACAGATGCAATGAATCCTACTCAAAGATGGAGTTTGGTGAAAACAGACTTAATTGAGCCAATTCACAGCATTCACTTCTTTAATGAAAACGAAGGAGTTGCCTTAGTTCAGATGATGGGGGCAAATAGATTAATGAAAACAATCAATGCAGGTGAAAATTGGACGCTCATTTCTGATGGAATGTTCAATCATTTATCCAAATCTTCAGATAATTCATTGATTTTGGCTGTTGGTCAAGCCGGTAGAATGGAAATAGTCGTTCCTTCTAACAATCTTTCAACTCCCAATGTAATAGTTGACCATTCAAATACAAGCATGAGCATTACTGCTGGGTGGATCAATAAAGAAATAGTATCTCCAAGTTCAATCACGCAAATTGTGATAGTGGATGCCAATCAAAATATACATTATACACACAATGCTTTTGTAACAACACCAACTTGGGTAACCAATGATGTGAGTACAGAATTAAACACCAACTCTGTAAAAGACATTAAATTAATTAAGAATGTCTCACCTGTAGTAAGTGGTATCCTATTATTGGACAATGGAACCATTCTTGAAGCCAGTAAACAAACTGTTGGTAATCCATTTGTATTAAACTCGATTATTGGAACCAACCCAGTTGCATATACTGCAATTACACGCGATGGAAACAAAGTGTTTGCCTTTAACAACACAACTAATTCTATAGGGTTTGTTGACGTTGGAGTGAATAATTATACAACCATAACTCCTCCAACTTCGCAAGCAAATATTACTGCTTTCGTTGCAAAAGGAAATGATTTAGTAACAATCAATGCGACGGGTGAAATTACGCATGCATTACTTGCAGGAAATACTATTCAAACCGAAACAAGTTTATCAAATGCAATAAACCCACTTCCATTATTTGACATTGATTTTCATCAAAATTCTAATGCATTGTTAGCAGCAGGTACTGATGGAACAATCTACCAAAGAAATACATCAACTTCTCCTGTGTTATGGGAAAGAGTAAACTCGGAAGTCAACGAAAATATATTTGCCATTGATGAGCATTCTGGAACTAATCAGACAATCATTGTAGGTGAAAATGGATTAAGTCGTACGGGTACTATTGCTACCTTAAACTATACATCAACAAAATTGGCAACAAGTATAACTGATGTACAAGCAGAATTAGGGGCAAATGACTTATACGATATCTTAGAATATGCTGATAGAATATACCTAGTCGGTCAGAATGGTAAAGTCGCATACAAACCAACAGGAGGGGCAGCACCATTCTCAATATTGACTCAAGGTAGTCAAGATATATATAGTATTGCACAAAGCCCAGGAGTATTTAAAGCAATTGCTGTTGGAGAAAATGGACGTGTTCAAACGAATGTTGCCGCTTCTTTCATGCTTTCTTCAAGAGTCTTTATTCCATCATTAATAGATGTGCATTATGCTGACATGAATAACGGTACTATAATAGCAGAAAACTTTACCATTAGAACAACTCACGATGGAGGTGTTACGTGGAATGTTGTTGCGCCTTCTACTCCGCAGGCTTCCACAAATATTCTTCGTGCAGCTTGGACAAAAGATAATACGCGTTCTTTTGCAATGGGTGATGCTTTACAGTTTGAAATTGTAAACGAAGTAGCAAGTCCTATTCTTTCTACGCTTACTCAAGTAAGAGCAGTTGACGGAGGTTTAGACCCAAATACTTTATACATTGCAAACACAAATCAAGTGGTGCAGGTAACTATCGATGGTTCGAATGCTATAACAAGCACAACTTCAATTGGAGCAGCAGAAATTGCCAATGATATTCACGTATTTGACAATGGTTCTTTTGCAGTTACTGGAGAAAACTCCTTATTTAAAACCTATACAAGTGCAGGAGTAAACATCATTAATGGTTCTGGAATTACTCCTGCCAAGAATTTTAATGCCATGTTCTTTAAAGATAATATAAATGGTGTTCTTGTGGGGGATGATGGTGCTTACTATAAAACTGTAAACCAACAACAAACCGCCGGAGGAACTTTGACATCAACTAACTGGCAAGAGAAAACAGATATTTACACCAATGATCCTTACAATGTCACGCAAGCAAATCATGCAAATATATATACTGTAGCTTTCTCTTCTCCAAACGATGGTCTTATTGGAGGAGAATACAATCCTATATTCCCTGTCGGTTCAGTGGCAATTACACAAGCATATATGAGAAGAATATACGATGCAAATTCACGCTATTCTGCTAAATTCTATTACGATAAGTTAGGGCGTTTAATTGTTTCGCAGAATGCAAGACAATATAATGGAACGTTTAGAAAATTCAGTTACACCCTGTATGATTTCTTAGGAAGAGTAGTTGAAGTAGGAGAAAAAACAGAAAATGCAGGAACCAATGAGTTACGTTTTAAAGATATATTCGGAACAGTTATCTCTAGTTATTTTAACCCGAATGCCATTGATGATGCAAAATTACAAACATGGATTACAGGTTCTGGACCTCGAAAAGAAGTAACCAAAAGTTATTACGACACACCACTACCTATTACAGGCCTTCCAACTGATTTTGTTGCCGATATGTCAACGCAAAGAAAAAGGATTCTTCATGTAACTTATGAAGAAGTATTTGATGGAAATGATTTAACCTACGCTCATGCGACACATTACAAATATGATATTCATGGAAACGTAACAACTTTACTTCAAGACAATTTGAAAATGGCAACAACCTATTCTACATTAGCCAATCAACGATTAAAAAGAATGGATTATGTCTATGATTTAGTGTCTGGAAACGTGCACAGAATGAGTGTTCAAAACGGAGAAGAAGATCAGTGGCATCATGCTTATACATACGATGCTGACAACAGAATTGTGGATGCATACACGACAACAACTTCTCCTCTTGTTAGCAATACAGAGTTTGCTCAAACAATGGAAAATGAGTTAACAGTAAACACCGACTGGGAGAATGATGCCCATTACATCTATTACGATCACGGACCATTGGCAAGAACGGAAATTGGAGAGAATGAATTGCAAGGAACAGACTACATCTACAACCTTCAAGGTTGGTTAAAAGGTGTAAATGCTACCAGTCTTGACAAAACAATCGACCCAGGGCAGGATGGCGTTCCAACAACTGTTAATGCTCCTTTTGCTAACGATGTCATGGCTTTCAGCCTCCATTATTTCCAGAATGATTACCAAGCAATCAATGGTACAGGGCAAAATCATGCCGCAACTATTGGTGGACAATTAACGGCAAATAGCAACGATTTATACAATGGA
>JAJRQP010000350.1 GCA_024280195.1 Bacteroidota bacterium
AGCAATTTTTGATTTAATCAAAGATGAAAAACACCGCCAATTAAACGGTATTGAATTAATCGCTTCAGAAAACTTTGTGAGCGAAGAAGTAATGGCTGCAATGGGCAGTATTCTCACCAACAAATACGCAGAAGGACTTCCGGGTAAACGCTATTATGGAGGTTGTGAAGTTGTTGACAAAGTAGAAAACATTGCTATCGATCGAGTTTGTAAATTATTTGGTGCAGAATGGGCAAATGTCCAACCTCACTCAGGCTCTCAGGCAAATGCAGCAGTCATGCTTGCTTGTTTAAAGCCTGGAGATAAAATTTTAGGGTTTGACCTTTCTCATGGTGGACATTTAACGCACGGTTCTCCGGTAAACTTCTCTGGAAAATTATACAAAACATCTTTTTACGGAGTAAATAAAGAAACAGGTCGTGTTGATTATGACATGATGGAAGAAGTCGCGCTACGTGAAAAACCACAGATGATTATTTGTGGAGCATCTGCTTATTCTCGTGACTGGGATTATAAAAGAGTCAGAGAAATTGCCGATAAAGTTGGTGCATTGATTCTTGCAGACATTTCTCACCCAGCAGGATTAATTGCTGCAGGGATTTTAAATAACCCGATGGAGCATTGTCACATAGTGACGACAACTACACACAAAACATTGCGTGGACCAAGAGGAGGTGTGATTATGATGGGCAAAAATTTCGACAATCCTTTTGGATTGAAATGGAAGAACGGCAACCCTAAATCAATGAAAGCTTTATTGGATGCTGCAGTATTCCCAGGATCTCAAGGTGGACCATTAGAACACGTTATTGCTGCTAAGGCAGTTGCATTTGGAGAAGCATTGACTGACGAATACAAAACATACATGCACCAAGTTGTAAAGAATGCTCAAACAATGGCAGATGCATTTGTTGCAAAAGGATACGGTGTTGTTTCTGGCGGAACTGACAATCATTCTATGCTTATTGACTTACGCTCAAAAGGAGTTACAGGAAAGGATGCTGAGAATGCTTTAGTGCTTGCTGACATTACAGTTAACAAAAACATGGTGCCTTTTGACACAGAGTCTCCATTTGTAACTTCTGGAATTCGTATTGGAACCTCTGCTATTACAACACGAGGTGTTGAGGAAAATGAAATGGGAAAAATGGTTGAATTAATAGACCGAGTGATTACGAACATTGATAACGAAACGATTATTAATGACGTTAAAACGGAGGTAAATGAAATGATGGGAGGAAGACCGCTGTTTGTTGATTAACCTACTTCTTCATCCTATCCAGAATACCTTTCACCTTCACTTGGCATTCTTCGTATTCACTCTCTGCGGAAGATTGAATCGTAATTGCACCACCAACAGCACAGGATAAATATCTTTGTTTTTGGTTATAAACTAGCGTTCTAATGATTACACTTAAATCAAAATCACCGTTGGGTGAAATATAGCCAATCGAACCTGAATAAATTCCACGCTGAAAATCTTCGTGTTTTTCAATCAAGTTCATCGCGCTAATTTTTGGAGCACCAGTCATTGAACCCATCGGAAAGGTTGCTTGTAAAATTTCCGAGAAAGAAAGACTATCCTCTACCTCGCAAGAAATCGTTGAAATCATTTGGTGCACTGTTTCAAATGAATGTATTCCTAAAAACTCATCGACTTTTACGCTTCCTTTCGTCGCAATTCTTGAGAGGTCATTTCTGACTAAATCAACAATCATTACATTTTCTGAACGCTCTTTATCGTCATGGAGAAGTTCATTTTTTAAGAACTCATCCTCTTCCTTTGTTTCACCTCTTTTTCGAGTCCCCTTAATTGGAGAAGACAAAATTTTACTTCCTTTTTTTCGGATATAACTTTCTGGACTCCCACTCAATAGTGTGAATTCATCAAAAGAAAAGAAAGAAGAATAAGGTGCTTGGGTAATTGAATTGAGTTTCCAGTAGGCAGCAATTGAATCATTCAACTCTACATTCTCTGCGAAATACTCTTGGCAATAATTGACCTCATAAATATTTCCTTGTTGAATTTCTTCTTTGAGGTGATTAACATTTTTTAAATAGTCATCAATGCATGTTCTTGGTCTAAAATCAACATCCAATTGATAATTATGAAACTCTTGCTTACTGAAAAAAGCATCAATAACCACTTCATTATCAGGCGATTCATCCCCTTTTAAATACTCTCGTTGATTATTTTCAATTCTTACTACTATATTTGGTACCCATAAAATTGCTTTTGGGAAACGCATCTTATTGGTATTCTCCGAGGTCAAATTCTCGATGTCATTCTTTAAGTCATAACTCAACGCAAGAAATATATATTCCTTTTTATTCTCATCAATAAATTGTTGGATGCTATCTAACCCACCACTGTCAAGTCTTAGGCAAGGCCCGTCTCCAAATGCAATGATTGAAGAGTCGTTGTTAGAGTTAAGAAATATAAACGGTGTCATTGCTTTGTATTATCTGAGGGAAAAATAAATTTATTTGCTTTCTTCCATCAACCAAAGATAGAAGAAATATGATTGTTTTTCTACGCGGGTCAAATTATTCATTCTTAATCATTAGTGTCCGATAAAAAATATTGCATTCTTCAAAGTTACAGTCTGTAACCTTATAATGCGATGATTGTATCAAATAAACCTTGCTTTTACTTTTTTTTGATGAAATGGAGTTCTCTTACTTTTTTTCATTGCCAAAAAAAGTAACAAAAAAGTCTAGTGCTGTCACAAATTCAACG
>JAJRQP010000351.1 GCA_024280195.1 Bacteroidota bacterium
GTAAGCAACAAAATTAAAGTTTTAAAACCGATTAACCACTGTTAGAATAAGAATAAAATTAGGAGTTTTCAACAACTTATCATTATTTCCTTGAGTGATGAGTTAGGAGCGATTAGTGTGGAGTTAGGAGTGATTAGTGTATAGTGGAGAAGAGTTGTGTTGAATCAAATTAGGATAGAATTGAGAAATGCTCAATCAAAAAGATATTTATCTCTCAGAAAGAATGAAATAAAAAAATGAAAATTTTCCGAACATCCACACTTTAACACTCCTAACTCGTCAATCCTAACTCCACACTTTCTCGAATACCAACTTCCAACTCACACTCAAATAAAGTCTACTTCAAAAGCGTCTCTAAAATCTCATCTTTATGGATGCCAGAAAGTGCATGTTCCAAAATCTCAGGTGCGTGCTTCTCAACTTGTTCTCTGTTAAAACCTAAGGCGAAACCATATTTCTCAATTAATTGCTCCTCAGCAGGGTCAACTATTCCGTCAACAACAACCATTTGGATAAATTGAATGAATCGTTCAAAACGCTCTTCTTTTCCTAAAGGTGGTAACATTGGGTAAGAATCTGGATTGTTGATAATCTCAGATATTTGCTCTTCTGTTAGCGATAAGCGTTTTGCAGTTCTAGCAAGTAACTTAACTTCTGCGTCGTCGATTCTTCCGTCAACTCTTGCAAGCATAACTAAGTTATTGAATAAACCCTTGTCAGAAGACTGTTTCCCTGACTCAAATAATTGTGCAATTGTTCCCATTTGTTGTTCTAAATAATTGGCGCAAAGATAATGCATTCAAGATGCTTTGCAATAGAATTAGTCAATATTTTTTTCAATATAGCCAATCAATGAATGAATGACCTTGATGTGTATTTCTTGCGCACGATCTGCGAAGTTAGAATGAGGCGCTCTGATTTCAATATCGCACAAGTCTGCCATTTCTCCACCAGTTTTTCCTGTTAATCCAATAACCTTCATGTTCTTTTGCTTAGCAACCTTAATTGCATTCAAAATGTTTTTAGAATTTCCGGAAGTTGAGATAGCCAAAAGAACATCTCCTTCTTTTCCCATTCCTTCCAAAAAGCGAGAGAATATTTTATCAAAGCCATAATCATTACCTACACAAGTGATGTGACTGGGGTCAGAAATAGAAATTGCCGCGATGGAAGGTCTATCGTCTCGGTAGCGTCCAGTTAACTCTTCTGCGAAATGCATGGCGTCCGACATGGAACCTCCATTACCACAACTGATTATTTTCCCACCATTGCGAAGGCTGTCAACCATTGTTTGCCCTGCGTTTGCTATCTTACTGTGATTTTCTTCAGTATTGAATTTCGCGAGAATTTCTTCTGCTTCAGAAAATTGGTCTGCTATTTGTTTAATGCTCATTGAAAATGAATTTAAAACCAAAAATAAATAAATTTATGGCAGAACAGATAAATAAAATCAATTTGCTATATTTGAACCCGAGTCTAAACCGCTCAAAAACAAAATAATTATGAAAAAAAGTTTACTTGTACTTATCGTTTCGTTAATCACAACGATATCATTCTCTCAATCATCAGATTGTTTTTTACGTTTACAAAAAGCATTTGATGCACGTGGAGCATTTACTGTTGCAGATGACATGCATAGAAATGTAATCGTTTCTTATTTCTATCAAGGTGGAAGTTCTGATTGTAGAGCTGGTAAAGCAAGAGTAGAGAATGGTTTAATTGTTTCTGTATTTTTACAATACGATGATAACACTTATGAATTATTAGAAGATAAATTTTACAATTCTAAAAAGCAACCGCCAAGAATTGTCAATGGAATTTCTGAGATGATTTTTAATTCAGACAATGAAAAGTTTAAAATTGTCTTCATTGACCAATTGCGTCCTAAGAAAAAAGCATATAAGTCAGTTACATTGCCTGATGATTTATAAAAAAAATAATTAAGAGTAAAAATCCCGTTCAATTATTGAGCGGGATTTTTTGTTTAATATACTTACATTTACACCAATGAATGTTTTTAAAAATAAAATTGCTTGGGTCGTTGGTGCCTCTTCTGGAATAGGTAAAGAGATGGCTATTCAGTTGGCTAGGAATGGTGCTAAGGTTGTTTTGTCTTCTCGTAAGAAAGAACAACTTGATGAAGTTTTAATGTTGTTAGGAAGAAAGGAAGATCATTTTATTCTCCCATTAGATTTAGAGAATTCATCTAATTTTGAAGACTTAGCAAAGCAAGTCGTTGATAAATACGGTCACATTGATTTTTTGTTCAATAATGGTGGACTTTCACAACGCTCTAACGCTTCTGATACTCCGTTAGAAGTTGATCGAAGAATCATGGAAATCAATTATTTTGGAAATATTGCATTGACAAAGGCAGTTTTACCTTACATGCAAAAACAAGGTTCAGGTCACCTCGTTATTATTTCATCAATTGCGGGTAAGTTTGGTTTCTTCTTAAGAAGTGCCTATTCTGCTTCCAAACATGCGCTTCATGGGTTTTATGAGAGTGTGATGTTAGAGGAAGAAAAAAATAACATTCATGTTACGATTGCTTGCCCTGGGAAAATAAATACCAATATTTCGGTGAATGCTCTTAATTCTAAAGGAAATTCTCATGGTAAAATGGATCATAATCAGGAAACAGGAATGTCTGCAGAAGAATGTGTGAAGCAATTATTGACAGCTGTCGAAAAAAATAAAAAGGAAGTATTAATAGGTAACAAAGAAATAAAAGCAGTGACTTTGAAACGATTCTTTCCGAAGCTTTTTTGGAAAATTATAAAGAAGCAAAGCGCGACATAAGTAAAGGATTAATCATTGGGTGTTGATTCTATTATTGATTTAAACAAAAAATAGCTTTATTAAAGAGTGCATCCATTAGAATCACATATTGCCCAATCTTGGAAGGATATTAAATCCTCTATCATTTATGTTGGAGCAAGTGGAGGATTGGATTCGACAGTTCTGGCATTCCTCTTGAAGAGGTTGAATTTCAATGTGGAGGTTTTACATGTCAATTATCAATTGAGAGGAAATGATTCGGAGAAAGATGCAGAATTTATTGAACGATTTTGCAAAGAACATTCAATTCATTTTCATCAAAAGACAATCAATCTATCAGCGAAACTTCAGTCTGGTGGCAATCTGCAGGAACTAGCAAGAAATGTTCGATACGATTGGTTCAATGAGTTTTTAGCGGAGAATGACACTTCTTTCTTGGCATTGGCGCATCATAAGAACGACCAAATAGAAACTTTTTTCCTCAATCTTTCTCGGAAATCTGGAGTAATGGGATTAGCAGGAATGCTTGAAAAAAACAATCGCTTTCTTCGTCCGTTTTTACCTTTTACGAAGAAAGAAATCGAAAGCTATGCAATAGAAAATAAGATTTCATGGAGAGAAGATGCTTCCAATTCTTCCAATAAATACAGACGAAATTTACTACGAAATGCGATTCTTCCAATTCTCAAAGCAAA
>JAJRQP010000352.1 GCA_024280195.1 Bacteroidota bacterium
TAGAACCATTAAAGAATTGGAACCCTTTTCAGAAAACAGATGGTGTGACTTTGGTGCCCCGTTTTAATGATGGGGTCGTAGGGTTTTATTTTGGGATGAAATTTTAGAGAAGAATAGACATCTCACCTCTTCTTCCACTTCTTCAAAATGCGCTTTCCTGTCTTCTTTCTAAACCTTTTTAGCACTGTTGCTCTATCTCCAAAATCAACTCTTAATTAATAATAACTTTTCGAATCAGTTTTTCTCCACCTACATTAACGTGTATAAAGTATACACCAGAACCTACGTTTGATAGATTAATTTTATGAGAAACCTGACCAGTAGATTGTTTAAGGTTATTCTTATAAATTTCTTTTCCTAGAACATTCTGAACTGATAAATTAATATCAGATTGTGTTAACAGATTTAAGCTCAATGTTACAACTCCAAAAGATGGGTTTGGAAACACTGCAACACTTCCAATATTTGATAACTCATCTAAACCTACCATAGAGACTATAGAACTGTATGTGTCTGTTCCACAAATGTTAGTAACAGTCAAAGTAATAGTATGGGGACCTGTATTTGAAAATACATGGCTAGGATTTTCTACAGAAGAAGTGCTTCCATCTCCAAAGTCCCATAGATAAGTACTATTTGAACCTGTTGATGTATTTGTAAATGATGCACTTACATAAGAACTAGCGAATGTATAACTTGCAACTGGTGTTGATAACACAGTGATATTTACACTATCACTACCTGACCCGCAATTGTCAGAAACATCAAGTGTATACATTCCTGAAGATAATACTTGAATTGTTGGTGATATTGCTGCTGTACTCCAATTATAAGAGTCTGCAATCATTGAACTGCTTAGTAATGATGAATCACCTGTACAGAAAACCGTATCGGTGGCTGTCAAAAAGTTCGTATAAACTATATTAGACATCGCAATATCAATTGTATCCGCACCAATTCCACAAACACTATTTAAAGACACGGTATAAACACCAGCCATTGTTGCATCAATTGTCAGTGTCGTATCACCTGTTGACCAAAGAATAGTATCAGAAGGGGAGCCTGCTGACAAGGTAACTACGTCACCTACACAAATTTCGACATCACTTCCAAGAAAGTCCGTCGTTAATGCAGAGAATTCATCCGCCCCCATATCTGGAGATAGTGTATTTCTTGCTTGATTATCAATATCTGTTAAAATAGTTGTGGCCGTACCCAACCCTTTCAATGTGTCATTACAAACATGTAAATCATATAATGAATGGAATATTGGGTCCATACTAATACTATTTGCATCATCAGCATTTGCTGCTTGCCAATCTAAAAGAGTTGCTTGATTTGTACCACCATAATAGCCTGTAATACCAAATGGGGAGTAAAATAAATTATAATTTGATGAAACAATCGTATAATTACTTGCTAAATAAATTGCATACCCTGCTGTATAATTAACAAATATATTATTTGCTAAAGAGCTCGCTCCTCCGCTTGTTCCGTAGAAGGCTCTTGACGACGCTCCACCGTCTGAAACTAATACAGAATTATGGGTAATGTCAATATACCCATCATTTGATAGGTAAATTCCATAGAAAGTACTTGTACTTCCTGCTTGACCAACTTGAACCATATTATTAGCAACAATTGCATGATTAATTGGGCTTGCATCACAATTAAGAATATACATTCCATATCTCCAACCAGAAGTTAGTGAACCCTTAATTGTGTTACCTATAGCTGTAAAACCATTATCACAATAATTGATATACATAGCAAAACGTGAGCCTGTGTAAGAAGACTCACCTTCCAATGAATTTCCATTTAATACAGGAGCATCTTGGCTCTCGAATCTTCCACCATAATAATAATTATCTAAGAACGTGTTGCCTTCGAATTTTGTTCCAGACTCAAGGCTAGTTGTACTCTCCCCGTACCAATATGCGCCATAACTTCCTCCTTCAATAATGTTTCTTACAAAAACATTATTGTTGTCATTTGATCCCCCAGAGTAAATTGCAGCAAAATTTGTAGATGTGGAGTTTGAAGTAACTGCATGAATATGACAGTTGATAAATGTGTTATCATCAGCGCCATTTTGGACATGGATTACTCGTCCGTAGCTTACTCCCGTATTTTCTAACGTTAAATCTTGAAAACTAAAGAAATCTGCACCGTCTAAATTTACGATGTAATTTTGCGCAGCATCAGCTACAGGAAAACTCAACGCCACTAAGGAAGCGTCTCCATTTTCAGATTGAAATGTAACGGTGTTCGTTACACTCATTCCAACAATTGCAGATAAGTTTATCTGTTCGGTGTAGACTCCATCTCTAACATTAAATGTAACTGGACCACAAACCCCGAATGTGTTTAAGTCAGTAACTGCAGAAGTAAAATCGACAAAGTTAGGAGTCGTTCCTCCAATGGTATACACTCCGCTTAGACCTACTTCTAAACTCGTTATTGATGAAGAATCATTCCATGCTCCAGAAGGGTTTTCAACGACACCGTTAGGCATAGAAGTAAACGCTACTAATGCATCGCCTAAAGCTAACGGAACTAAACCAAGGTTTACAACCTCTGAACTATATGGAGGTATAGAGCCTGTCCATGAAAACCCTGCTTGGGGAATTGCATTGACAGTCCAATCAATCATCGAACTTGTTAAAGTATCTGCTCCATAATTAAATAAACTAACCCTAACTGAATCAGTAAAATTACATGTAGGAAGAGATGGTGTAACAAACGCACTAATTCCTGCATCTTCTGCTAATGGTAAAGCAATATTTAACGTATAATCTTCACATTCACCATAGCTAAAATTATTACATGCTTGACCTGCCAAAACGGGAGTTGAACTATACTTGCATAATACACGCATAGTTACTGCTCCTCCAGCAATTCCATTAGGTATCATAATTGTGTTTGAGATTGTAGTGCTACTGGTTGCATAACCAATATCAAAAAACTCGCCTGCATCATCGAAATCTAAATCATTATTGAAATCAATAAAAGCAACGAAATATTGTCCCCATGATGCTCCTGGTGTAACTGTAATAGTGTACGATGTGTTTTGCAATACATTTGTTGAAATTGCGGTATAATCTTGATAATTATTGGCACTTGGACCAGAACAGCCTGTTCCTAAGTTACTAATCGTGTTGAACGCAACATCATTAATAAAGTCTCCTGATGTACACTGACTATTGTATGTTGGTAAACATTGACTCCAAACTGTTGAGATTCCAACAAGTGCTACTATTATTGTTAGTATTTTTTTCATGAGTTTAATTTTATTATTCAATAGAAATGGCACTCTTTGTAAAGATGTGAACTTTATTGAACAGATTATTTTTATTTAATAATGATTTTTTCACTCAACTGTTCTCCATTGAGGTTTAAATGAACGAAGTATATTCCAGTACTTTCTTTGCTTAAATTTACGGTCGATGAAAAGTTGCCATCACTAGAAAGCATTTCTGAAGAATAGATAACCTCTCCTAATATGTTTTCAATAGTTACAATCATTTCTGTCTGGGTAAACATAGTTAAACTGATAGTAAACATTCCGTCTGACGGGTTTGGGAAAATCGATAGATTTACTTCTTTCTTTAACTCATCCACTCCAACCATTGAGACAATAGAAGTGTAAATGTCTGCTCCACATTGATTCGTAACTGTTAGTGTCACAGTATAAGGTCCGGCAGTAGGGAAAATATGTGATGGGCTTTCTTCTGTCGAAGTTGTACCATCACCGAAATCCCATAAATAAGTATTGCTAGGGTCAATTGAAGTATTCGTGAATATCGCAGAAACATAACTTGACGTATAAGTGAAACCTGCTACAGGGCTTGCTAATACATTTATGTTTATCATTTCACTTCCATTGCCACAACCATCTGAAACATCTAATGTGTATATGCCTGAAGTAGTTACTGAAATTACGGGTGTTGTTTCTGCTGTATTCCAGCTATAAGAATCAGCTGTCATTGAACTGCTTAAAAATGCCGTATCACCAACACATATCAAAGTGTCTGTTGCTGTCAAAAAATTTGTGTAAACTATATTTGACATTGTAATATCAATTGTATCTGCTCCAATTCCGCAAACTCCATTTATAGCAACAGTGTAAAGTCCTGTAGTATTAATATTTATCGTTGGCATTGTATCACCTGTTGACCACAAAATTGTATCTGAAGGAGCCCCTGCAGTTAATGTTACAACATCCCCAACACACAACTCAATATCATTTCCAAGAAAGTTAGTTGTTAAAGAAGTAAACTCATCAGCTCCAATGTCAGGGTTTAACGACCGGGATTGTCCATCAAAATCTTCGGAAATTAAAGAGTGTGAAATTCCAGCACCTTTTAAAGTATCATTACAAATATGCAAATCAGTTGTTGAAGCATACATAGGGTCTATATTCTGACTGTACGTGTCCCATCCTGATGATGCCTGCCAATCTGCCATCGTTAATTGATCTGATCCATAAAACCCTACATTTCCAAGTGGGGAGTATATGTTGTTATAATCCATTCCTGAAATAGAGAACGAACTCGATAAATACACTCCATAGCCAGCGGTGTTATTAATAAAATTATTGTTAAAAACCTCTGTAGCACCGCCACTCGTGGCATAAAAAGCTCTTGATGAATTCCCTCCTTCAGTTACAAGAACATTATTACTGTGTATATCCAAAAAGCCTGAATTAGTTAAGTATATTCCATACATTGCTGAAGTTGTACCTGTTTTACCAACTTGAATCATATTATTAGCAACAAGTGCATTACTTGATGGTGACCCATCAGACTGTCCAAAATAAAGTCCATAATACCACCCAGTTGTTGTGCCTCCATAAATTTCATTTCCAGTAACCTCAAATGAACCATCACAGTAATAAAAATAATTTGCAAATCGAGTTCCTGTATAAGTAGATTCTCCATGAGTTTTATTATTTGTAAAAACAGCATTCTCTACATAATACAAACGAGAACCATAATAATAGTTATTCAAGAACTCATTATTATCGAAAACGGTTCCTATGACTAAATCTGTCGTTCCGACCCCGTACCAGTAGGCTCCATAACTTCCGCCCTCAATAATATTATCAACAAACCAGTTGTTGTCATTGTTATTGCCTGACGTTGAATAAATAACACTCCGGTTCGTTGAGGTAGTTGTCGTATTCGTAGAGTTCAAGTGGCAGTCCCAAATACGATTCCATTCTGATTCACCTTGATAATCCAGCACACGTCCGTAAGTAACACCTGTGTTTTCAATTGTCATTTGTTCGAAGTTATAATAGTCGGCATCATCAAATGCGATCACATAGTTTTCATTTGACAGTGCTGCTGCGAATGAAATTGTTACCAAAGTTTGGTCTCCGCTTAAGGAACGAAATGTAACCGTATTTGTAGCGTTCATTCCTGTTACTTGCCCTAACAACAATTGCTCATTATATACCCCGTCTTCAACCTCAAAAATAACAGCGCCACATACTCCAAATGAGTTTAAATCTGCAATAGCAGAATTGAAGTCTATATAGTCCGGACTGGCTACTCCTATTGTGTATGTTCCAACTAACCCCGTTTGAATGCTATTTAAAGTTGTTGTATCATTTCCGTTACCAGAAGGAAATTCAATTATACCATTTGGAAGAGTTGACCACGATTTTAAGTTGTCTCCAATTCCATAAGAAACGGTACCTAAAAAAACTATTTCTGATTGCCCTGGTGCTAAAGAGCCTGTCCAAGCTATTGGTGTTTGTACTACAGCATTCCATTCCCATTCAACACCTGTTGAAAACAAAGTGTCTGTTCCAAAATTCATCAATGAAATAGACACCGAATCATTAAATAAACACGTTGGTATAGCGGGATCTATAAACGCCACTACTCCTGCATCATCCTGTAGCAGATCAAATATATGGACAGCATCAATAGCAAAATCACCATAGAAGCTTGAAGGGTTCTCATAACGTATACGAACAGTTACAATTCCTGTAAAAGCAGAAAGACTAACGATCTTTTCTTGCCATAGATCTTGATTATCTGTCCAAGCAGGAACAACATCTAAATTCCATGTCGCTCCACCATCTTCAGAAACATCAATATGCGCCATCCCCATAGACTGACCATACATATGATACCAAAAAGTAAATTGAACATCATTTGTTCCTGTTAAATCAATCGTTGGGGCTAATAAATGCCAATTGCTTGTCGGATAACAAGGACTAGAAGCTTCTGTGTATAAATATTTTCCTCCTGAATTTCCAGGGGAAAAATCAATTGTTGGTCCAGTCTGTGAAGAACTCGTCCCGTTTACATCAACCGCAAAGTCTCTTGTTGCTGTAACTGCATTAATCCAACCGTCTTGAAGCGCACATGTTGAAGTACAGCTACCTCCACATGTTGCAAAAGTTTCAAAATCTTGAAAATATGGAAATGTTGTTATTTGTGCCTTTGCTTTTTCTCCCATTAAAATAGAAGATGACACACAGACGAGATAAAGTAGAATTCTCTTCATAATTAAATAGTGTTTGGTTTGCGTACTAAGCTGTAAATATAACTCTATTATCAACAAAAACAAACTTACAAAGATGTTTTCCAGTCTTTTACTATAAAAAACTCAATGCATCCCTAAAAACATATTGGTAGCAAAACAATCAACGAGTCAAATGGAAAACAACATCGAATGTTTTTTACCCTACCTCTTCTTCCACTTCTTCAAAATGCGCTTCCCGGTCTTCTTTCTAAACCTTTTTAGCACCGTTGCTCTGTCACCAACATTTCCGCATTTAACGATATCCGTATAGACAAATTGGCCTTCTCGGTAAAACTTAAATTCAAAACTGATAGAAACGATGTCTTGTCGGTAAAGATCAAACAAACTACCAACAGATAGTGCAACCATCAAGTTTTCTCTACGCTTTGTTTTCTTGAAACGTTTGTCATATCCTCTTACAGAAACCAAACAGTAAGTATCAATTCCTTTTTGCTTCATTAAGTTCATAATAGAATCTGAACCAAGAACTTGAGAATCTTCGCCAAACTTCATGTAGTTTAAAGATGGTTCTGCCTTCACTCCTCTGCTAACCAATAATTCGGTCAGGTTTATTTCCAAAGAATACCTGTCTTCTGGGTTGTCTAACTGAGCAACAACTAACGCATTTGTCAAGTTTAATTTTGTCTTTTTCTGAGCAAAAGCACTCGAAAGAAACAATATTGCGAATACTACTAATCCTACTTTTTTCATACTTAAAATATTTCTTTAGCAATTGCCTTTACCGATACGGAATTAGACATTGTGTAATAATGGATGCAAGGAACTCCTGCAGCTTTTAATTCTTTTGATTGTTTTATACCCCATTCAATTCCAACTTGTGCAACCTCTTCGTTATTCTTGCATGCCAGCAATGCTTTAGACAGTTCTTCTGGATAATCAATGTGAAAGAATTTTGGTAGAAACGAAATATGATTCATCGTTTTGATTGGTTTCAATCCTGGTATAATTGGAACAGTGATTCCGATTGCTCTACATGCATCTACAAAATCAAAGTACTTCTGATTATCGAAAAACATTTGCGTTACGATATAATCGGCACCAGCATCTACCTTTTTCTTTAGGTTTTCTAAATCAAAATTAAGGTTCATTGCTTCAAAATGCTTCTCTGGATAACCTGCAGCGCCAATGCAGAAATCAGTTGGCTCTAATTGAATGTCATCCATTAAGTAAGTCCCGTTATTCATCACCGTAACTTGCTCTATCAATTGTTGTGCATATTGGTGACCATATTTGTGAGGTCTAAAATTCGATTCTGTCTTAATTGAATCACCACGCAAGGCAAGAACGTTGTCTATTCCTAAAAACTGCAAGTCAATGAGTGCATTTTCTGTTTCTTCTTTGGAGAATCCACCGCAGATCAAGTGAGGAACTGCATCTACATCGTATCTGTTCATTATTGCGGCACAAATACCAACCGTTCCTGGTCGTTTACGAATGGCAATTTTTTCTAACAAACCATTCTCTCGTTCTTTGTAAATGAATTCTTCTCGATGATACGTAACATTCACAAATTTCGGTTTGAACTCCATTAGCGGGTCAATTCCATCGTAAATAGATTGAATACTTTTCCCTTTTAATGGGGGTAATATTTCAAAAGAGAATAATGTGTCTTTTGCTTCTTTTATATGATCTGTTACTTTCATTTACTGCTTAATAAGAAGCAAAGATAAACTTCAAGTTTGAAAAACGGTTTTTTTTAAGATATATTAATGAATAATGGATTCTTAATTAGAATTCCACTTTTGGCATTGACCCAAAAAGTTCGCAAAAAAGTCTAGCGATGATATAAACTTTTCTTTTAAAAACGACCGGAAGATAATAATAGTGTTCCGTTATTTTACTCAGGACAAACTCATACTTTGATTTGAGTGTATTTTGCCACAAATGCACGAATAAGTTGTATAGAAAAGCAAGAACATGATTGAATCGTTAGAAAATTTCTATGGGTTCTCAAAATTTTTCCATATGGTAAGAGAAGATTCGTGCATTCGTGGTTTTTTTTAGCAAAGTGTGAGTTTTCCCTGTTATTTTAGTGAGTCACTCCCGTTTTATTAATGAATATTGTATGTTTGTAAGAACAATAAAACACTTCCTTATGAAAGTCATTCTCATCATTCTCGCAATTGTTTTATCAAATTTATCTTTTGGTCAGCAAACAAAACCATTGGCTATTGTTGACAGTGAAAACTCTGTTAAAATTGTTCTTTTAAACCAAAGTGATGCTCCTGCAAACATTAAAGCTTTCGAGAAAATAGAATACGGTATAAAATTACCCCTAGAATTGGAAAGTAAAGTCAATGCATTCTTAAAAACGAATAAAGGAGGATTGAATCCTTTTGAACCAGATGATATTTCATTGGAAGCAGTATTTACTTCAGAAAAAAGCACTAAAACTAATCACATCAATGGTTTCTACTATCAGCATTACTCTAAAGATGTCCGTTTTAACCGGTTGGTGTCTGAACCAACCATTTACAATTGGAGAATCCGTTTTGCGGCAGATGAAGTTGGTCGTTGGGAGGTTGTTTTTAAATTAAAAGTTAAAGGAGAAGTTGTTTACACTGAGCATCAAACCTTTGACTGTGGCGATTCTGAACACAAAGGTTATTTAAAAACAAGTAAAACCAACACTGCCGAAGATCGTTATTTATTCTACAGTAAATCTGAAGAACCTTTCTTTGCCGTTGGCGGAAACATCACTCATTCCTCTTATGATTTTCAATTTTCTTTGGAAGAAAACGAACGACATAAAATGTGGCTCGAAAAACTATCCGATGCTGGAGGGAATTTCTTCCGATTGGAATTAGGTCCACAAACTGTTCTCCCCGATTGGAAGGATGTCAAGAATTACAGTGCACGAATGAGAGAAATGTTTCTTTTTGATGACCTCATCGAATTTGCACAGCTAAAAGAGCTTTACTTTATTCTTTTTCGGCACCACACAGAGGCAGAATTGAACTGGGAAGACAGTCCTTATTTAAAAGAGTTTAATTTAGGGGAGAACCCTGCGAAATTCTTCACGAGCGAAGAAATAAGAAAATATCAAGAGAATACCTTGCGATACATTTTTGCACGGTGGGCGTATTCTCCCAATTTTAGCTTTTACGAATACCAAGAAGCTGACCGATGGATGCATAAATCTGGCGCTCCCATTTCTGGTGCAATGGCAAAAAAACACAATATCATTTTTAAAGATTGGTTCAATCAAAATGTGAGTTATATTAAGAACGATTTGCGCAATAATCGGGTATTAATGTCTGTTGCATACGCTGTGCTTCCTAGTTATGAAGTAAACAAGTCAAAGAATGGAATCTTTAATGAGTGCGATATAACAACCTTGCACACCTATGGATCTCGCCCCTATTTAAACTTTGAAAAACGGCACATTAGGACACAGAAAATGTGGCGAAAAATAAATAAACCATTGATTATTGAAGAAATTGGAGATGGAGGAGATCAACTTCCTTTGCTTTGTTGCACAGATATTACCTTTCACAATGATCTTTGGGCAACTTCTATGATGGGTGGATTTGGAACAGGTTTGCACTGGTGGTGGGATAGAGGTATTTATCTAAATAACTATCAAAAGCAGTACAAAAATGTGCAGTCATTCTTTGAGAAAGAAGAGTTGAGAAAATGGCAGATGACACCTCAAAAATGGCAAGTGAAAAACCGTTCGAAAAAGATTTACTTGGAGAATTATGCATTGATTAGCAAGAACAAAGAACGTGCACTTGGTTGGGTGAGAAACTCATCTGTTCATTGGAGAAATTTGTACGAAAATGATTCTTGCATCAAGTATTTAATCGACCATCAAAAAACTTCATTTGAGTGTAAATTTGAGGATGGATGGTCAAACATCAATTCATCAATTGGTTTTGATGACCCAAAATATAAATTTGAAGATGGAAAAGTGCATCCAATTGTTAGCTCTGGTGGAATCAAAGAAAATCCAACTTTTGAAATTGCTCAATTAAACGCAAATCCTTTTCAATTATTTAAAAGAGCTAAAAGACATTGGTATAAAATAGAGTTCTATTCTACCCGAGAATTGCAGAATGGTACTGCTAAATTAATGAGAGAATACACACAGATAATACACACGAGTAACTCCGGAAAACTAAAACCTAATGTTCCAAATCTCACTGTTAAAAATGCAGATTGGGCATATAAAGTGACTTATTTAGGAATTCATAAAAGAGAACCGAAATAAATTAATAAGTAGTAGAGGCGAGTCGCGGCCCGCCTCTACTACTTATTAATTTAATTTACCCCAAAAACAATTCTGCGAAATGCAAGTCTGTTTGGCAAGTAATTTTTATGTTCTCTTCATTTCCTTCAACTGTTGAGATCACGAACCCAGCCTGCTCTACTAAACTTGCATCGTCTGTTATCCCTTTGTGGTACTCTTGTTCATAAGCCTTAGTGATTACCTCTTTCTTAAAACATTGAGGTGTTTGCACCAACAAGTAGTCAGAACGATTAACAGATTTGGTTGTAGTTCCCTCTTTTTTACGCAAAGAATCAGATACTGCAACAACAGGAATAACGGCATCAAAATTTCTGATTTTCTTAACGCAATTTTTCATGGTTTGTTGGTTCACAAGAGGTCGAACCCCATCGTGAATTGAAATGTAATCTCCGTAGCAATATTCCAAGGCATTTTTGATAGAATGATACCTCTCTTTTCCTCCTGAAACAACTCGATGAGGAACTTTGAAACCATTCTCTACAATCAATGCTTCCCAATATTCTTTCCATTCTTCGGGAAGCGTCACAATGATTTGAATTTTAGGATCGAAATGGTAGAACTTCTCAATGGTGTACATGAGCATCGGTTTACCATTAATCACAATAAACTGTTTAGGAAGTGTTGACCCCATCCTCTTTCCAATTCCTCCTGCTGTAATAATGACACTGAATTTGCTCATACTGTAAATATAAAAATTAATGCATAAAAAAAGGTTGCTCATTTCTGAACAACCTTACATATCTTTTTTCAAACGATTACTTCAATTGGTTTGGGTCGTTTGCTGCTTTATCACTTAATTTCTTTTGAGTAAACAACCAGAATAATAATCCTGAAGCAATTCCAATCATGAATATGTAATTAATTACATTTCCCATTACATCTTCTTGTAAAAAGCCAAATGTCATTTCTAAAAAATCTCCTATTCCGTACCAAACTTTACTCCAAGTCATAATTTCGTTGTTTTATTCTACTACAAATAAAACTATTTTCTATCATTAAAACAATGATTTGATTAAATTCTTAGTCTATAGGCTTTAGGTTTTCGATAAGTTGCGTCAATTCAATGAATTGATCAACCGATAAAGTCTCTGGTCTCAATGCCATAAATGGATGGTCGACCTTGTTACCTTTTAGCAATGCTTTGACAGAATTCCGTATCGTTTTTCTTCGCTGATTGAAGCTCATTTTTACGACTTGCTTAAAAAGTACTTCATCACAAGGTAATTTTTCTCGTGCATTTCTCGTGCAACGAATCACACCAGACTTGACTCTTGGTGGAGGGTCAAAAACGTGTTCATCTACCGTAAAACAATATTCAATGTCATAATATGCTTGCATAAACACACTCAATATTCCGTATTGTTTGGTTCCTGGTTTTTCTGCAATTCTCCAAGCAACTTCTCGTTGGAACATACCCATAATTTCAGGAATTTGATTGCGGTATTCTAAACATTTAAATAAAATTTGAGAAGAAATATTATAAGGAAAATTACCAACGACTGAAAATCGCTCTTCACCCATTAAATCACTCAAATCTGATTTCAAAAAATCAGCTTCAATGATTTTATTCTCCAAAACAGGAAAATGTTCTTGCAAATAAGTGATGCTTTCAGTGTCTATTTCCATGACCCAAAGATCTAGCTCTTTATCCAATAAATATTTTGTTAAAGCACCCATTCCAGGACCTATTTCCAATACTTTTTTACAATCCTGATGAGATTTATATTGATTGGCTATTCTCTCACAGGTTTCTTCATCTTTAAGGAAATGTTGCCCTAAATGTTTTTTTGCTTTTACACTCATACGCTAAATTCTTCGATAATGGTTAACATCGTTCTAAATGCTGCAAACTTTCCATTAAATTTTGTTGCGTGCTGTTGTTGCAGTTCTTCTGCATGATTCCCTTGATAGTTGTCAAAATCTTCTTGCGTTGGTGCAACATAAGAAATGGCGAAGGTCATTCCTCCTTCTTCTTCTCCATGAACTCGAGAAATTCTGCATTCTCTAAAACAACCTGTATTCATTACATCTGGAATGTGCGTGGTGCGCATCCAATCTAACCAACTTAGGTGAACTGCTTTATCTATGCTAACTGTTACGTTGTATAAAATCATATTGCAAAGGTGAGCAATTAATTTTAAACCTCCTCTAAAACGGAGTTGATATCAACCACATGAAACATGGAACCTTTGTCTCCCATCAGTAATAATTTTGCTTTGCCGTTATGAGTGTTCAGTAATTGATAGACCGTGTTAATCGATTGCTTATAGTTAAAGTCAATATCACAGAAGTAATGCTTAAACTCAACTGAAGGCAATTCATCTTCTGAAACTCCTTTGACAGGATTATATGCTTGAAAGTCATTTCCTGCGATTACCATAGCGTACTGGTACTTTTTTAGAAGAAAACTTTTAGTTTCTCCCTTTTTTATGAGCAAAGAATAAACCTTTCCCTTTTTCGTAGGCTCTGCGACAATAATTATCGCATCGTATTCCGATTCATTTTTAATCATTGCATTAACGTCTCCCTTCGCAGCATTGAGATTTTCTGTTCCCACTAAAGGTGAAAAAGCAATCCCATTTTTGCAAGAATCCTGCAGTAATCCTTCTCGAAGATCGGCATCGGCAATAAAATCGGTGTACAACCGCTCTAGCGTTTCATTCTCAAAATTCTTTCTGAGGGTCAATTGATCACTTTCTCCAATTAAAGGAGTTCCTTGGTCTATTAATAAATCATCATCGTCCAAATTTCCATTCATGTGAATGAGTAGAGAGTCTATTTTTTTTCGTTCTTCTTTTGAGAATTGCATAAAGGATGTCTCA
>JAJRQP010000353.1 GCA_024280195.1 Bacteroidota bacterium
CATTTAACTCCATTGAAAAAAAGATTGCTCAAGAAGAAGTTGCAAAACATTTCTAAAGGAGATATAGATGTCGATTACCGAATGAAATTTCCAGCACGAAAAAAAGCAAAACGATGAGAATTAGTTTAATTATAGGAATGCTCTTGATTCTGTGGAGTTGTTCTTCCGATAAGAATACGGACGAGTTACAAAGTAAAATCAAACAACAAGAAGAGGTTCTGTCTGGAATTAGTAAAGATTTAAGACCGGGACAAGTTATCCCATTAGAAGAGCAAGATAAATTGGTCAACCTATTAACGGAATATTTCCATTCTTATCCAGAAGATGAATATGCACCTGTTTGCTTAGATAAATTACACATGATTTATTCTTCAATTGGCGAGTACAATAAGTCATCGGCTTATGGTGATACTTTATTAAGTCAATATACTGCCTATGAGAATAGACCATTGATTTTAGAAAGTATGGCAGTTAATTATGACATGTTCATTATTCCAAGAGATACAAATTTAGTACGAACGTATTACGAAATGTTATTGGAAGAAGATGATAAGATGCCTAAGGAAAAAAAAGAAGGTATTCTTTTTAAATTGAACAACTTAAGTCTGACAATGGAGGAACTGATCTTAAAGGTTAACTAGTAATTTCTTGTAAGATGCCACAGTGCTTTATTATTTCTATGTTAACATTGTGTTAAAAATAATGGAATTCTAAAATCTTGCATTATATTTGCTTTAACAAGTTTAAAAAACAACTAAAATTTATAAAAATGAAAAAGGTATTATTCTCTTTGGTAATGGTTTTTGCAGTAGGAACTGTAACAAACACAGTAGTAGCACAAGAAGTTGCAGCGGCAGCAGTTCAAACAGACGGTGCTCAATTGAAATTTGAAAAAGAAGTTCACGATTACGGAACAATTGAAAACGGTGCAAACGGACAGTGTACGTTTAAATTTACAAACACAGGAAATGCTCCATTGATTATTTCAAATGCAAAAGGATCTTGTGGATGTACTGTTCCATCTTGGCCAAAAGAACCAATTGCTCCAGGAGCAACAGCTGAGATTGCAGTAAAGTATGACACAAAAAGAGCAGGTGCAATTAACAAGTCTGTTACAATTACGTCTAACGCAACTAATTCTCCAACGAAAGTAATTAGAATTAAAGGTAACGTGAAAGCAAAACCAACATCAGGAGCACCAGTAAACAAAGCAGGAGCACCAGTAAATAGATAAGATATATGAGGGAGAGTTTAGAGAAAGAAATACAAGTAGGAGAATCCAATTCTAATTCTGTAATCAACTCTAACAACTTATACTCAATATTAAAGAAGCTATATTTCGCGATCATATTTATAGCATTTAATTCCGCCTTTGGCTTTGGCCAGATGGCGGAATTTTCGGTTGATAAGGCTACCTATAAGTTTCCAAACACACCAGAAGGTACTTTATTAGAACATTATTTCACAATAGAAAATACAGGAGATGCACCTTTGATTCTTTCAGACTATAAGGTTTCTTGTTCTTGTACAAAATTAGAATTACCCAAACATCCTATTCTCCCAGGAGAGAGCTATCAGCTAAAATTAACCTTCGACACAAAAGGGAAGTACTATTTCCAAGATAGAATCATTTACGTGATGGCAAACACGAAGAAAGGAAAGCATAAATTGAGAATGAAGGTGAATGTCGTTCCGCTTGGGGAGTAGGGAGTCAATGTTTTAATGATTCAATGATTCAATGGACGTTGATGGTAGGTATGACTAAGTTTTTAAATGAGGTTAAATAATGTAAGGGGAATATCAAGAGTAAATTCTCATTAGCGCTTACACTTCTTTTACAGCCTTTTTCATACAAGAATACAAGACGCAGATTACCGTCGTAATAAGTATAGTGAATTTGGTAAGGACTATTTTTTTTTCATTAAACCATTAAACCATTAAACCATTAAACCATTAAATCATTAATTCATTGAATTGTGTTCTACAAAATAATAACCGTCTGTCGAGAGTTTCCATAAGCAGAGAAATAACCCAACGCATCATTATCCCAGACACTAATCGGATTTGATGGAGCAGCTGTTGCTTGTCCACTTCCTGCGATTGCTTGAATTTCTGAGTAATAGTCAAATATCTTTTCGTCAATTGATTGCAATTCTAAATCGATGGTATCACCAATGCTAAATAATGTATCGATGAATAATGGACGTGTTACCGGATTGCCATCAGATAATCTATCATCACCCATTATGAAGTCTGTTACCTTATTTCTTTCTCTGCCATTCTTACTTAGAATAGCCAAATAAAAGTTAGGAACACCTGCTGGATCATCGTAAATTTCGTTCACAAAATACCCTTCTCCAAATCCGAAGAAGCCAGGGGAGAATTCATAAGTCATTGGGTTAAGTGGAACGATGTTCGGTAGAAGTGAGGTTGCCGAGTAGGTTGTTCCATCATACAAAACGGTCATTTTGTAAGTTGAGTTAAACGTCGGAACGTAAGCCGTTAATTCATATTCTCCATTGCCAATGCTGATAAGAGGTGTCGCAATTCCATTTCCATCAATGATGTTTACGATAGCACCGTTTAATGTAGAAGGTGTACTTGGTTCAAAGTAACTTGTTGTCAATGATAATTTGAGCAATACTGTGCTGTCTTCGGCTGTGTAATTTGCTTCGATTACAACTTTTGGGTTGGCATCATTTAAATCAACATCAATGACTTTTTGACAAGATGCAACGATGGTGATTGCTGAAAGGAGTAAAAATAAAATTCTCATATTATTTTAATTTAAAATTGTAAGTAATAGAAGGGATTAACTTAAATAAGGTCGTTTGAACGGCTTGCGTTTTGGAAGGGTCGTCAGGATCTTCTTCAAAAGTAATTGTATAGGCATTTTCTCTTGCGTATAAATTATAGATAGAAATATTGAGGTTGTGCTCAAACTTCTTTCGATCTTTCATATACCAGGTTAGTCCTAAATCCATTCTGTGGTAATCAGGCATTCGATACCCATTTCTTTCTGTGTAGTAAGGAATGAAAGTTCCATTAATTTCATATTTTCCTGAAGGAAAGGTAATGGCATCTCCTGTATAATATATCCAAGTGGAAGAGAGTGCCAATGCTTTATTGATGCGGTACATCAAAACAACCGATATGTCATGAATTCTATCTTGTCTAGCAGAAAATTCTTTACCGTTATTGATTTTATCAAATGTTCTCAATGAACGAGATAAGGTATAACTGATCCAACCTGTTAATTTTCCTTTCTTTTTCTCCATTAACAATTCAAAACCATAAGCACGACCTTTCCCATAAACTAATTCTCCTTCTACTTGATCGTTCAAAATTAATTCAGCGCCGTTTCTATAATCGATTTGATTTGCGAGTGATTTGTAATAAATTTCACCTGAAATTCGATAAGTATTTTTGACAAAATTTTGATAATAACCCATCGCAACTTGATCCCCAATTTGAGGTTTTACATTGCTCGAACTTGGTACCCAATTATCCGTTGGACTTGAAGAGGTTGAGTTAGAAAGTTGGTGCAAATATTGAAAATTCCTATTGTAACTGACTTTGACTGAATTTTTATCAGATATAATATAACTTGCCGAAATACGAGGTTCTAAACCTTGATAATATTTGATGCTTTCCCATTTTTGGTAGTTTTTTGACCCAATTTCATTTCCTTTCTCGTCAAATTGATAGTCTGTACCTAATCCCATGTAATTGAAACCAGAATAACGAAGTCCATACATCACATTCAATCGAGTACCGAGTTTCATTTCATTCTGAATGTAAGCACCAAGTTCTAATGCAAAACGTGATTTTAATACAATCTCATTAAAGGTCTCATTGCTCCCCGTCAATGCTCCTGGTTTGAAAGTGTGATGTATTGCGTTTAAACCAAATTTTAACGTGTTGTTATTGTTTAGGTAGTAGGTAAAATCTTGTTTCAAGTTCCAATCTTGAATGGAGGAACGCAAGCCAAAAGCATCGTCTCCAGCGCCAATGCTAAATTCATAGTCGAAAGAGCTTCTCACTAAAGTTGTGTTGGAGAAAAATTTCTTATTAATTAAATGATTCCATCTCAATGTTCCCGTTGCGTTACCCCAAGATATTCCAAAATCATCGCCTAATTTAAACTTATCTCTCCCGAAGTAACCTGATAAAAACACTCTATCTTTCTTGCCAAATCTATAATTTGCTTTCGCGTTAAGGTCATAAAAGAAGAGTTTGACATCTTTTAATTCAGCTTTTTGAGACAATTTTAGAAAAAGATCGGCGTAACTTCTCCTTCCAGAAATAATGAAAGAACCTTTGTCTTTTACAATGGGTGCTTCTAAGGTCAATCGAGAAGAGATTAATCCTAACCCACCAGAAGCTCCAAATTTCTTATTGTTTCCATCTCGCATTTTAACATCAACTACTGAAGACGCTCGTCCTCCATATTCTGCTGGAATCCCCGATTTATATAAGGAGACATCTTTGATGGCATCAGAATTAAAAACAGAAAAGAAACCGAGTAGGTGAGAAGCATTGTAAACAGGAGCTTCATCTAGGAGAATTAAATTTTGATCTGCACCACCTCCTCTAACGAAGAATCCAGAATTTCCTTCTCCTGCAGTTTTTACACCTGGTGTAAGTTGCAAAGTCTTCATGATGTCTTTCTCACCAAATATCACAGGAATGGTTTCTATGCTTTTTGGATCGAACTTGGTGACATTCATTCCTGAAGATGTAATGTTGTCATTCTCTTTCTCAGCATTCACTTTCATTTCAGTTATTTGTTGAACATCTGCAGGAAGACTTAGTTCAATGTTTTTTTCAATATCTCCTGTTAAGTTAATTGCAATTTCTTGCGAACGAAAGCCAGTTGATCGGTAGATCAAGGTATAATCTCCTTTCTCTAGGGTTAATGAATAAAAGCCGTATGCATTGGTCGTTGTACCAACATTTTCGAGTTCTTTTACTTTGATGACTGCCCCAAACATATCTTCACCGTTGGTTGCATCCTTCATCGTACCACTGATGGTGAACTTTTGCGCATTAATAGAGAAAGTTAGTAGGAGTATTGTAACAGCAATAATGAGCTTCATAAAATTGAATTTAGTGTAAAGCTAATTCAATTATGAATGACTTAAAAGATTTTATTGTTAAAAGGGGCAAATGCTAAAAGAACGGAATTATAACGAATGAATAACTTTCTCTAATTTGTCTTTAATTTCCGTTGCAATACCACCTAAGCTGTCATTCTTAACAGATTGCATAGACGCCATTGGATCAACTGCTGTGATTTCAATTTTCCCTTTTTCTCGTTCTTGTACAATGACATTGCAAGGAAGCATTGTTCCAATTTTGTTTTCCGCTTGAACGGCTTTGTATGCATACTGAGGATTACACGCGCCTAGAATCGTATAGTTGTAGATGTCTACGTCTAACTTCTTCTTCAAGGTTGCGGTGAAATCAATTGTTGTGAGAACACCAAA
>JAJRQP010000354.1 GCA_024280195.1 Bacteroidota bacterium
GGACAATTAATAGAAGTGAATCAAGGAGAAGTAAAGGTGAAATTTACTTCCCCAACAACAGGGAAGGTTTCTTTAGATGAATTAGGAATTACTGATGAGAACTTAGTGTTAGAAGGAGGTTTTTTAAGATTACTTTTTGACCTAGAAGGAATAGGGAAGCATGATTATTATGCAGTACCAACTGTTGAAATTTCTTACAAAGAGAATTGTAAAGAAACTCATTGGCAATGCGACTTTAATGGTGAAACAATTTTAGACAAAATGGATCATCATGGAAACTCAACAGTTATGCTTTTAGCAAGAAAAAAACTGGAAGCATTGGAACATCATCACCAAAATAAATTGATAATTCATGCAGAATTTCCTGAGAAAGTTCACATTGACACCAAGAAATCTTATGTGAATTTCTTTAAGTAACAATTAAAATAGAGTTCAACCAAAAAAAAGGGGTCAAGCGTAATTTTGACCCCTTTTTTTACTGCTTTTTTTAATTTTTTTATAATGAATTGATAATGATGTGCTCAAGAGTGTATTTTTAAAAAAAAAGAACAACATATGCGTGCATAATAAATTAACATCCTTTAACGTTATCACTCTAACCAATAAAATTATAAAAAATGAAAAAAACTCTCCTTGTAGTGGTATTATTTCCGTTTTTCGGAAACGGGCAACCACTCAATATCAAAAAAACGCAAAGCGGAATATTTTCTGTAGGAATGCGGACAACAGTTAGTACATTTAATGACGGTGAATTAAGTAATACCGGAACAGGTTTAGGTGGTCAGTTTATGATTCAGCTTTCCGACAGGATCAACACCGGTTGGTATGCTGATTACATTCGGGGTTCTTCTAATGAGCTTTCTACAAGAACAGATTATCACATTGGATGGAGTGTGATGTATTATCTGACTAAAAAAAGAACACCTAAAATTAAACCTTTTATCATGGCAGCTCATTGTTTTGATTATACAAAACTGATAGAGAATGCTGATAAGAGTAATTTTATAACACGAGGAAGTTCAGCAATACAAATGGGAGGAGGTTTTCACTACAATTTAACGGAACGAATGGATTTAACTTTTGTTTCTCAATATATGATTCATCTTGGAGAAGATATCCATGCGGAAGTTAGAAATGGAAATTTAGAATATGAAAAGCACAAAGGTGCAGGTTTAGAAGGACATTTATTATTTCATATTGGTATTAATTATAAAATTGCAGATTTATGGTAAGAGGAATGATAATCGCATTGTGTTTGGTTGCATTAAATGGAACGGCACAGCAGGAAACGTATATTAGACCAGGACTATTGAGGTCAACAATGACTTTTTCTCCATCGTATATGTTGAACAATACAACAACTAATTATTATGTAACAGGTCTGTTAGAAGGATATTTGAATGAGAATTTAAGCATTCGTTCTGAAGCGCATTATTTGGTGGGAGCAAAAAGTCCTGAACTTTCTCCTTTTTTCAAGAATAGTATTAGAGCATCTTTGGGAGTCCAGTTACATGCACCAATTGGGAATTTTGATAGTTACTTAGGTTTTGCTCCAAGTTTCTCGGTAAGTCAGTTAAACGCTGAGGTAGATGCTAATGGAGATCATCCATTTCATTTTGAGCCATCGTTTGCAATCAAAGCTGGGTTTACTTATTATGTGTGGAAGTTCTTCAATTTCTTTGCTGAAGCGACTTACTACAATACAACCGTTCTTAACCTAGATAGAATTAATGGGCGGGCTGATGAGTTGATGATTTCTGTTGGTTTAGGGTTTAATATTAACACGAAGAAATAAGTTTTGGAGTGATGAGTTTTGAGTGAATTTTGTTACACTCAAAACTCAAACTCTAAACAATCCCTTTACTCGCTAAATAAGCATCCAGGGTCACTTCATCAACGTAAAGTACTTCTCTAGCTTTACTTCCTCTAAAGCCACCGATAATTCCATGTCCTTCTAGTTGGTCAACGATTCTTCCAGCACGGTTGTAGCCTAACTTGAGTTTACGTTGCAGTAAACTTGCAGAACCTTGCTGATGCATGACAACAATTCTTGCAGCATCTGCAAACAATTTATCCAAGTCTTCATCGTCCATGTTACCGCCTCCTTCTGAAGATTCATCTTCGTATTCTGGAAGTAACAATGCACTTGGGTAACCTCGTTGGTCTCCAATAAATGCACAAATATCATCTACTTCTGGTGTGTCAACAAATCCACATTGCAAACGAATCACATCTTGTCCAGTACTTACGAGCATATCACCACGCCCAATTAATTGATCAGCACCCGAAGCATCTAAAATTGTTCTTGAATCTATTTTGGAAAGCACTCTAAATGCTATCCTTGCTGGGAAGTTAGCTTTAATCATACCGGTGATTACATTCACAGAAGGTCTTTGTGTTGCAACAATTAAGTGAATACCAATGGCTCTCGCTAATTGTGCAATTCTAGCGATAGGTTGTTCTACTTCTTTACCTGCAGTCATAATTAAATCTGCAAACTCATCAATTAGCACAACAATGTATGGAAGATAACGGTGTCCATTTTCAGGATTTAATTTTCTATCAATAAATTTAGCATTGTATTCAATGATGTTTCTTACTTGTGCTAATTTGAGTAATTCATAACGCTGATCCATTTCAATGCACAAAGAATTCAAGGTGTTTACAACCTTGCTTGTATCTGTGATAATTGCTTCTTCAGCATCGGGTAATTTCGCTAAGAAATGTCGTTCAATTCTGTTATACAAAGTCAATTCAACCTTCTTTGGATCGACTAAAACAAATTTTACTTGAGAAGGATGTTTCTTGTATAATAAGGAAACAAGAATTGCATTTAATCCAACTGATTTACCTTGCCCTGTTGCTCCGGCAACTAATAAGTGAGGCATTTTTGCTAAATCAAAGGTGAATGTTTCATTGGTAATTGTTTTTCCCATTACTACCGGCAATTCCGCATCCGATTCTTGGAACTTCTTAGAAGCAATTAAGGAGCGCATACTCACCATTTCTGGTTTGCTATTTGGAACTTCAATTCCAATTGTTCCTTTTCCTGGGATAGGCGCAATGATTCTAATTCCCAAAGCTGCTAATGAAAGTGCAATGTCATCTTCTAGATTCTTAATCTTCGAAATACGAACTCCAGGTGCAGGAACGATTTCGTACAAAGTAACAGTTGGCCCAACGGTTGCCTTAATTTTAGAAATCTCAATCTTGTAATTTTGGAGTGTGGTTACAATCTTATTCTTGTTTTCTTCTAATTCTTCTTGTGTAACAGAACCTTTGCTTACACCGTAATCTTTTAGCAATTCAATTGATGGTAAAACATAGCTTGATAAATCCAATGTTGGATCGTATTCTCCATATTCTTTCCTTTTGCTATCTACTTCTTTTTCAGAAAGAGCCATGTCGTCTTCGGATGCTTTGGCAACTTCTACGGTAAATTCTCCATCTTCAGAATCAATTACAATATTTTCTGTGAC
>JAJRQP010000355.1 GCA_024280195.1 Bacteroidota bacterium
CGTTTAGTCTGACATTGCAAAGCTAAAGAAGATTTTAAAATATGATTATTTTTAGAAAAATAACAGCCTCCTTTTTGTCCACTTGAACCAATCGACTCTAAAATAGCCTACTTTTTGTCCATTATACCGGAAATTACAATGCACTGAGCGAGAGTCACATCCCCTTTAGGGGACCGAGGGGTGGCGATGGGACTGCTATAAATGAGGCGTTTTCTTGTTATCACTAATTACCAGGCCTGTACCGCCTGCCCGCTGTGGAGGGACATCTGTCCTATAGTTGACTAATTATAATTAGCAGGTTCATGTACGGATTTCTTATATTTTAATGGTGTTTGCAAAACGCGTTTTTTGAAAACCCTATTGAATGCAGCCTCCGACTGGTACCCCACCTCTTCCGCCACCTCTCCAACAGATTTATTGCTTTCTTTGAGTAATTCCTTTGCCTGTAAAATTCTCCACTGAGTAATATAGTTTAAAGGGGTGTCACCCAATATTGCTTTAAAATGATTGCTAAAACTTGTCCTCGACATTCCGGCCAATTGAGCTAATGAAGACAATTGCCAGTCTATTTCAGGGGACGTATGAATGGCTTTTAATACCTTACTAATACGCTCATCCCGAATAGCCGCTAAAAATCCGTTCCCAGTGCTCCTTCTCTGGATATATGCTCTTAACACGTGAATGAATAATATTTCTCCAAGTTTATTAACTATTACATTACTTCCTGATTGTTCATTTCCCGCTTCCTGAATTACAAGATCCGAAATGTTTTTTAACCAGGATAAGTCATTCTTTTCTGAATCTGAAATATGTATAATTTCTGGTAATTCATTAATAAATGGATGATCTATACTCCTGTCAAACTCAAAATGACCACAGACTAGTGTAGTAGAAATTTTATCACCCTCAAACATTGACTTGCCATTCATAATGGCTTGCACGACCTCTTGTCCGTTTTTCCTTTCACTCGATTCGATATCGGCCAGCCAATGACTTGTGCCCCTTGGAAAAACAACAATATCTCCGGCAAATAATTGGATAGCGCTGTTTTTTGTTTTGAGAATACATTGCCCTCTCGACACAATATGAAATTGGGCGAATGGTCCTTTCGGAATGTCCATTCCCCAAGGGGATGAAAAATTGGATTTAAAATAAACGGCACTTGATAGCTTGATCTTTTTTAGGAGATCACTTAAAACATCCATAGTGATATATTTGTACGATTGAGCAAATATAATGTATTTTATAACATTTATATCACACAGATTGTATATATAATTGCATCATTAGTTAATTTAAATTTATAAAAATGAAAAGAATCAAAGAGGAATTGGCCGAGTTTGCACAACAAATGTCAGAAAATGCTCCGGTAGAAGTGCTGCAAACCATGGGCGCAGAGATTGGTAAATTAGTTGAGAGTGGAATCGTTGAAAATGCATTAAAAGTCGGTGACAAAGCTCCGGATTTTGAGTTGAAAGATTCCGGTGGAAATACAGTGAGCTTAGAAAATATGTTACAAGATGGACCTCTGGTGCTTAGTTTTAACAGAGGAAATTGGTGCCCGTTTTGTAATATTGAATTCAGGCATTTGCAAAACTCAGTTGAAGCAATTAATAATGCCGGTGCAAACCTTATTGTCATTGCGCCTCAGTTACCTGAAAAATCAGAAGAGCTGAAAGTACAAAATGGATATGATTACCCAATCCTCAATGACAAAGGAAATGTGATAGCCGAAGGATTTGGAATTGCTTTCAAACTGGCTGAACCATTGAGACCAATTCACAAAGCATTTGAAATGGACATTCCCGTGCATAACGGAGATGAAAGTTTCGTGCTGCCGGTTCCGGCAACATATGTAATCGATAAAGACAAAACCATTACTTACGCATCGATCAATCCTAATTGGATGGAAAGAGCAACCCCGGAAGAATACCTTGAAGTCTTGAAAAATGTAAGTGTTGGTTGATAACCGAAAAAATTCCCTTGCATCCATCCCACTCAGAGTCTCATTTTTATGGACTCTGAGCATCACTAACTGGTCGCTAGGTACTGGTCACTGGGTGCTGGTAAATGGTAATTCAGGGATAATGGCTCAAAGCTTTTGCTTTAGTCCATCTCTCACCACTTGTAATCGGCAAAAGTCACACGGCACCATTCTCCCTCTCAGAGTCTCATTTTTATGGACTCTGAGCATCACTAACTGGCAACTGGTCATTCGTTATTTTCTTCTACCAAAACATTTTTAAGCAATAGGTCAAAATAATTTTGAAGATCCTCTTCTAATGGAATTATGGTCTCTAAAAACTGTTTGTTGTTTCTCAGAAATTCTAAATCTTGGTTAGATTGATAACTGTAAGAGTTTTTTAAAATAAATTGCTTTATAATTGATTCATAATACGATTGAAGGTTGTAAACTTTAGCCATTTTATTTGCATCATCAAAGTCCAGATAGAAAATAGCATTAGTAATTTCGGCCATTTCCCAAGCTGACGAACTAATTAAAGTTACATCTATTGAGATATTTGAATCCACAGTAGAAATATTTTTTTCTTTTGTTCCAATTATACTATCAATTTGAGAAAGTATAGATTTATGAGATGGGATTAAGATGTCCATTGCATCTTTGTTTTCATGTAGTTCTTGCTCGATATTAAAAATCGCCTTCTCCGCTAATTTACCATTGTTGTGGTCTTCTCTCCATTGATTCACTAATAAGGCTATCAACACTGCAAATGAAACTGAGATAAACTCAAAAATCAGTCTTTGAATATTTAACCTTTTATTTTTCATTGATTATTTTATTTAGTGTGATTTCTTAAAATGATGCATAACTTTGAAATATAAACAATAAAACCTGAACATATCCAATAAATATTAGCGGGTATGTATGGAAAAACAGGTCGTATAAACAAGTTAGCGGGCATGTATAAAAAATAGATTCATGGATAGTTTATCTTTAATTTTAACAATTATTGGAGGAATCGTTTCAATTGGAACAATTGTTCTTTGGATTAACCAAAGAAGAAGAAAGTTAAAGGAAAAAATAAGTTGGAAAGTTGTAGAGAAAGGAGTTTTAGAACTTAAAGAAAATCTAATCCAAGACAATTATTACCCATCTGTTATTGTTGGAATAGGGAGAGGAGGTGCGGTAATAAGTTCATTATTATCTGGCACATTGGGAAATGTCCCAATAATAGTAATTGACCGAATTTATAAATGGGAAAATCATATGAGAAGCGATGGAATATCTGAAGAAATAAAAATCACAAACATTGACAAAGTATTGCTGGTGGCCGGTGAGCTCCATTCTGGAAATACAGCGAAAAAATATACTGAATATTTTGAACAAATGGGGGCAAAAGAAATTAGAATGCTTTCGTTTATGAAAGAGCCCTTCCCTACTTTTAAACCTGATTTTTATTTTATCGAATCTGATAAATCAAGTTTACGCTTTCCTTGGATGATTACAAAAGACTATAAGCGCGACTCAAAAATTGATTATAATGGAAAATGAAATTACAAGTTTGATTTTTGATTTTGATGGGGTGATTGCGGATACTGATACTGCACGATTAGAAATTTTAAATGCCCTATTTGAAAAAAGAGGTGTAAATTTAGAGATCAGAATTGAAATGCTCACTGGTTTGAGTACAAAATCATTTTTAAAACAAAACTTTCCAGATTTGAGTGAATCTGATATTAATGAAATAATAAAGGAAAGACATAAGATTTATTTTGCCAATTTAGAAAAGTATTGTATTCCGTTTATCAATATGCAAAATACTTTGATACATCTATATAACTTTTACGATTTATATATTGTTACGACGAATGAACTGGGCAATTTAGAAAAACAATTAAGTTTTTTAAAAATTAGCCACTTGTTTAAAAAAAAAATTGGCAGAGAATTATCTGAGGACAAAACACTGACAAAGACATATAAAAACATTTCAAATCGGATTAACAAAAGTGTAAATGAATGCATAGTTATTGAAGATTCAAAAATTGGTGTTTCATCCGCAAAAAATGAAGGTTATTTCTGCATAAAATTTAATCCTTATGAAAAATCATTTAATAGTAATGAAGACATTGAATTGAGGAACTATGATGAATTAAAATCATTTTTAAGAAACACGACCCGCTAACAGCAAATCATACCCCATAGCCGGTTCTCTACTTTGTAGAGAAATAATTTGTAAATTTAACCGATGGTAACATCAAGAAAAATACAATATAAAAAGCGGCTACGGGGCATATTTGCAACCCGTTAGGGCACATTCGCCAAGTAAAAAAATCATCGCATAGATAAAGTGAGAAATACTGAAAATAACCACAAGAAAGATAACCTCTTTGAGAGCACCGATTTCAATAAAAAAATTATCGACAGCCTCCCGGGTATTTTTTACTTATATCATATAGCCGATGAGGGAATATTTCTAAAGCGATGGAACAAGAAATTTGCTACAGAACTTGGGTATTCCGATCAAGAACTTTGGAATATAAGCGTCTCGGTTTTTTTTACAAAAAAAGAGTTCATCCAAGTTGAAAAAGCAATCAGAGAGATATTAGTAAAAGGATGGAACGATATTCATAGCACCCACATTACCAAAGCAGGTAAGCGCATACCCTATTACTACCAGGGTTATGCATTGTATATTGATGGAGAAACATATTTCATGGGTGTAGGAATTAATATGTCACAACAACACGAACTCAAAAAAAAGCTGACACAGTCTGAAAAGCAGCAATTGAAAGAAATCTTAGAAAAGAAGAGAATTGATGATCTGTTGCAGGAGAAAAAAAGAGAACTATTGACTCATGTAGTATCAGAAACCCACAACTTACAGAATATTAGAGAAGCCAGAAAAAGGATTAATAAACTATTGGCAAAGCACTCGGGAACTGGTGTTTGTGATGACCTGAAAGAAATTGATGAAATTTTAACACAAAACATTTCCAAAAGTAAACAGTGGGAAATATTTAAATTAAGATTCAAGGAAATTCATCCTGAGTTTTTCATAATACTTAAAGAGAAACACCCCAACCTTACAAGTTCAGAATTAGAGTTTTGCGCTTATTTGCGTATGCACTTATCCAGCAGTCAAATGCTTGCTACATTAAATATATCCAAAGAGGGAGTTAGAAAAGCCAGATATCGGATAAGAAAAAAAATGGGTTTAGATCTAAAAGATATATTGGAAGATTACATCTCAAAGTTTTAGCCTGCATATGCATGAAAATTTACAAAGCACTTATAAATTTGTGATATTATGCAAGTTACAGTATAAGGCCTAAAAAGTTTTTTTTTATTTTTTCACCAAAGGTAAATTATATTTTACTTTACTCTTCGATGCAATCTGTTTGCAGTATTAATATACAGCCTCACAGTTCGTCGCCTTGATTAAAACAAAATTTTTATTTGTGCATAAAGCAGGTTAGGGTATTTTTAACTTTTTGATTGTCCGCAATTTGTCCCACTATTTTTATGTTTAGAATGCTTCTTAGTATATACATTTGCATTCTCTTAATGACGATTCTTTTATTTCATGTAGAATGTTGTATTGTAAAAGTTCTGCATTGAATAAAAATATCCATTTATCATTAAGTATTAATCCTTTTAGTCAGTAAAGCAAGGCAAACACATTTACAGAAAAAGTTTGTTTAGGTTGGTAGAGGGAAAAATATAATAACGAACAGAAACTAAAGAAAATTAAAATATTAATTAAAAAATCTTAAAATGAAAAAATTATTTAAGAATAACATGCAGAAAATGAGATTCGGAAAGAAATTGATGTTTTTGACAGTTAAAGGTTTAGCCATGTCTCTATCTCTCGGCCTGGTTTTAATAGCCTGTAATGATTCTGATCCTGATCCTGAACCAGATCCTGATCCAAACCCAATAACCTCCGTAAAGATAAATCCGAAAGAGGTTGCTTTCGATGAAATTGGTCAAAGCCAGGAATTTACAGCAAAAGCTTTTGATAAAGATGGCCTGGCGATTAACACAAGTTTTACATGGTCGAGCAGTGATGCGGGAGTCGTTGCAATTAGCTCAAACGGATTGGCTGATGCGATTGGTCCGGGTATTGCAAGCATTTATGTTACCGCGAATGAGATAGTTGATTCTGCACAGGTCGTAGTTGAGCTACCTGAGGATCCATCAATATGGTGGGCTTCAGCTACTGATGGAAAATGGAGCGATGCATCAAAATGGAGTACCGGAGCTGTTCCTTCTCCTACCGACAAGGTAGCAATTCCTCTGGAAGGTGATTATACAGTTACCCTCACCGAAGATGTGTCTGTTAGTTACCTCCTTTTAGGTGCACCTGATGGAAACCAAAAATTGGCAACCGGCAGTAATACGTTAACTATGGAGCGCGGGAAACTGATTGGTGGAGCTGAATTGCAGGTTGACGGCACTATAAATATAACGGGAGAAGTTGATTGGGTAGATGGTGACATTACAGGTAGTGGTACGGTAGAGGTGGCGCCTGAAGCCGAAATGCATGCTGGTGGAGGCGAATCAAAGCTTATACTAAAGGCAACCCTAATTAATAGCGGTGTTTTCGCTATTGTTTCCGATGTAACTATCGATATCAATGGCGGTACTTTGGAAAACAAATCAGGTGCTCGGCTTGATTTTCAGAGCGATGGTGCTAATCTGACTGCCTTTTCCGGTGGTACGATTAGTAATCTCGGAAATATTATTAAAAGTGAAGGGTCTGGTGATGCCTGGATAAGTGCCAGTTCGAGTAGTAATGGCACTTTTACAACAAGTGGTTTTATAGGAGTTGAGAGTGGAAACCTGAACATAAGTGGAGGTGATCTTGATGGCGTAATCGATGTTGATGCAGATGCGGAGCTACGTCAGTCCAGTAATACATTGATTAGGCCAGCTCTAATCAGTAATGGTGATGGGACAATCGAGATAACTGGTACGATAACATTGGGCGAGCAAGTTGGAGACCTTATCAGGCTCAATAATGTTGTTTTCAACTCAGGCAATATCACAAACGGTATCTCAGGACCGGGAGACCTTAGAATAAAGAACTCTCTCGTATGGCGAAAGGGTGGAATGACGGGGCCGGGTAATGTGTTTATACACGAGGCCACAGTCAAACTTGAGGGCACTGGTACAAAAGTTCTCTCTGAAAGAATATTTGACGTGCATGGTACAATGGAAACAGAATCATTGATTAACCTAACGCTTGCGAATGGTGCGCAGATACTTATCGACATATCTTCTGAATGGATACACACTGGTGGTGGTACTATTAAGAAGAGTTCAGGAGATACTCCTGGTATAACAGTTTTAGGTACCTTCAGAAAAAAGGGGGAAGGTGCATTAGTTGTAGAAACGGACTTTACTTGTGCAGGACAAATGTATCTTGAGGAAGATGTTCTTACGGTTCAAGGTTCTTTCAACTTACAGGAGACCGGAAAAATTATTGGTGGAGGTACGGATGCCAACTCGGAGAATCTGAGACTGATTGTCATAGGTGCCCAATCTGCTATCCTGGCTGGCACCATTGAGGTAGATGCAGACGGTGATCCGGCACTTATGAGCATTCTTGGGGCCGTAACGATTGAATCAACTTTTATGGTATTGATTGACTTTGTGAATGTTGGCCCAATCCCGGCTGAACGTCTAACATTCCAGACCGGTGGTGTATCACTTGCCGGTACCCTCGATGTTACTGTTGCAAGCTTTCCTGATGCCGGATCGTACCGTGTAGTATCTACTATAAATGGTACGGGTGCATTTGATACTATTACTGGTGATAATATAGGTGTATTTGATTCTGTTCAGGAGGATGCACTTGGCGTTCTTTTAATTCGCAATAACTAAAGGCTGAATAAAGCGTAATAGACTGAATCTAAAGACGGGGGTTGGAGCACTTTGCTTATATAAAGTAGTTCTATCCTCTGTCTTTTTTTATGAATAAGTAAGACCAGTTAGTCAATATCAGAATTAAAAACTACGAGCCAACTCGAAATCAGCAAATAAGAATGCCCATAAAAACCCCGGCATCGCTCAACACAATATTGTCATCGCCCATTTAAATGAATACATCCGTAAAGTATCAGCAGCCAGAAAATAGTGAAATGCTTCTTTCATTTACGGCTTTACATACTCAAGAAAATATTATGTATTGGAGTCCTAAAAATGATTAATAAAGACAAGCTATTAAACAATTCGGCAATGAGGTATGTTGTTGTGAAAGAAATGACTTACAAAAAAAAATCACTAATTAAAAAGAAAGAAATGATGAACAAAAAAGTTTTATTGAGCACGTTAGTTTTGACAATGTTGCTATCAACAATATCATTTGCTCAGGAAGTTTTCAATAGAGAAATACTTCCTATTGTAACCCCAGAACCACAAACCTATACGGAGTTAGATGTTAGAAACACTACCCCGCCCGAGCCATTCAATGTAACTGCTCCCAAAGATGCTCCTAATGTTGTTATTATTTTAATAGACGATTTAGGTCTCGGTGCTACTACCACTTTTGGAGGACCTATTAATACGCCTAGCATGGATAAATTAGCTAGCACAGGATTGCGCTACAACAATTTCCATACAACCGCTCTTTGTTCGCCAACGCGTATGGCGTTAAAAACAGGCAGAAATCATCATACTACCAATACGGGGTCTATTATGGAAACCGCAACAGCATACCCCGGCAACACTGGTTCACTTCCACAAAGTGTATCGCCTCTTGCCGAAATGTTGCGATTAAATGGTTACAGTACTGCCGCCTTTGGAAAATGGCACGAAACTGCCGCTTGGGAAACCAGCGTTTCTGGTCCTTTCGACCGTTGGCCAACCAAACAAGGTTTCGATAAATTTTATGGATTTATTGGTGGAGAAACAGACCAATGGGCGCCACTAATTTATGACGGTCTTAAAAAAGTGAATCCTCCAAAAATGGAAGACTACCACTTTACTACAGACATGACCAACCAAGCCATAAACTGGGTTAAGTCACAACAATCAATGACACCAGACAAGCCTTTCTTTGTTTATTTTGCTACTGGAGCGGTTCATGCCCCTCATCATGTATCTAAAGAATGGTCTGATAAATACAAAGGGCAATTTGATAAAGGTTGGGATGAAATCAGAAAAGAGACAGTTAAGAAAATGAAGTCTATAGGAATGATTCCTCAGAACACAAACTTAGCCGAAAAGCCAGAAGACATTAAAGATTGGGACAAGCTAACCGATGACGAAAGAAAACTTTTTGCTCGCCAAGCGGAGGTTTTTGCAGGTTTTCTTGAAATGACTGATTATGAAATTGGAAGACTTTTAGATGCAATTGATGAAATTGGAGAAATGGATAATACCCTTGTTCTTTTCATCGCTGGAGATAACGGAACAAGCGCTGAAGGTGGAATGGTAGGTATGTATAACGAAATGACCTATTTTAATGGTGTTGAAGAAAAAGTAGAAGACCTTTTACCCTTAATGGATGATTGGGGAAACGAAGGAACATTCCCACACATGGCAGCTGGTTGGGCAGTAGCTTTTGACGCACCTTTTAAATGGACAAAGCAAGTAGCTTCAGATTTTGGAGGAACACGAACAGGTATGATTGCGCATTACCCAAAAGGAATAAAAGAAAAAAATGGTATCCGTACACAGTTTTCTCATGTAATAGATATTGCACCAACAGTGTTAGAAGTTGCCGGATTACCAGAACCAAAAATTGTAAATGGCGTACCGCAGACTCCTATTGAAGGAACGAGCATGACTTATACTTTTAACGATGCCGATGCTGCTGAACGTCACACCATTCAATATTTTGAAATGTTTGGAAACAGAGCAATCTATAACAATGGTTGGTTTGCCCGTACTATTCACAGAGCTCCATGGGAGAATACTAATCTACCTGCATTAGAGTCTGACGTTTGGGACTTGTACTATGTACGTGAAGATTTTAGCTTAACTAATAACTTAGCATCTAAGTATCCTGAAAGGTTAAAAGAAATGCAAGACCTTTTTATGTGGCAAGCAGAAATTTACCATGTGCTTCCCATAGATGATAGAACGATTGAAAGAACCAATGCTGCAATTGCGGGTCGTCCTGATATAATGGCAGGCAGAACATCTCTAACACTATATGAAGGAATGGAAGGCATGATGGAAAATACATTCATCAACATTAAAAACAGGTCTTTTACTATTACTTCTGACTTAGAAATTCCAGCGGCAGGTGCCAAAGGTGTTGTTTTGTGTCAGGGTGGTCGCTTCGGCGGATGGGCATTTACTTTAAACGAAGGAAAACCAGAGTTTACTTATAATTTCTTAGGATTAGAAAGGTATGTGATTGCAGGCTCAGATAAACTCGCAGAAGGAGCATATGTTGTAAAAGTTGACTTTGCCTACGATGGAAACGGAAATGGAAAAGGCGGAACAGCGACAATTTACGTAAATGACGAAAAAGTAGGAGAAGGTCGTGTGGAACAAACACAACCCAACTTATTTTCTGCCGACGAAACAGCTGATGTAGGATTGGATAATCAGACTCCTGTTGCACTTGGCGTTGGTTACGGCCCAACTGAAACCAAGTTTACCGGAAAAATCGACAAAATTGTTGTTGAGATAAAGTAAACGACATACAATAATATGGAATCAAATATACGTGGGTCCTAGCGGCCCACTAAATTTTTTAAACTCTAAATGTATCTATCTCTCCCTTATAACATCATAATTTGCCGTATGATCTTTGGAGAAGTTTGGAAATTATCCAAACTAACTCTAAACGGAGATATTATCAAACTGGAGAAGAACGATTGAAAAGAAAAAACCGCCTTCGGGCGGTTTTTAAATGCGATTATTTTCTTGCAGGAATCTTATTCAGCGCGTCAATAAATGCTTCCGCGGAGGCTGTGATAATATCCGTATTGGCTCCAAACCCGTAGTAGATTTGTTTTTCATGCAACACCTGCATATGTACCTTACCAACATCATCGCTTCCCCTGGTAATGGCCTGAATAAGAAATTCTTCAAGAATCACCTTCCTTTTAATGATGAGCTTTATAGCTTTGATTGCTGCATCCACAGGTCCGTTTCCTGTTGAAGATGATTCAAATGATTCTCCGGCGATAGAAATACGAACTGAAGCCATAGATTCGAGTCCTTTCCCGGTGACAACCTGGAGATATTCAAGTTTCAATCTTCTGTCTTCTTTTTTAATACTACCTACCAATTGTGTGACATCTTCATCTTTGATGTCTTTTTTTCTGTCGGCCAACCTCAGGAATTTTTCATATACGCCATCTAATTTAGTCTTATCGAGCTCATAGCCAAGCACATTCAGCCTGTGTTTCAAGGCTGCCCTGCCACTCCTCGCGGTAAGGACGATAGAAGATTCATTGATACCCACATCTACAGGATCTATAATCTCGTAATTTTCTCGGTGCTTCAGTACACCATCCTGGTGAATTCCGGAAGAATGCGCAAAAGCATTTCTACCCACAATAGCTTTGTTGGGTTGAACGGGCATATTCATCAATGTGGAGACAAGCCTACTCATCTGATAGATATTTTTCGAATTGATATTGGTGTCAATACCAATTTCTTTATGGCTTTTCAAAATCATTGTCACTTCTTCAAGGGAAGTATTGCCCGCTCTTTCGCCAATTCCATTGAGTGTTACTTCAGCTTGTCTGGCGCCATTCAATATCCCAGACATTGTATTTGCAGTGGCCATGCCAAGGTCATTATGACAATGCGTAGAAATGATTGCTTTATCAATGTTTTTTACGTTTTCTTTTAAGAACCTGATCTTTTCGCCATACTCCTGAGGAAGACAATAACCTGTTGTGTCCGGGATATTTACGACTGTTGCACCAGCTGCAATTACCGCTTCTATCACTTTTGCCAGGTATTCATTATCTGTTCTTCCGGAATCTTCTGCATAGAACTCTACATCTTCTACATATTTTTTTGCATGGGCGACTGCCCTCGTTGCGCGCTCTATTATTTCATCCTCATTGGATTTGAGCTTATATTTTATGTGGTATGGTGATGTGCCAATTCCTGTATGAATCCTTCCCTTTTTAGCGTACTTCAATGCATCGGCAGCGATGTCGATATCTTTTTCAATCGCCCTGGAGAGTGCACAAATCGTCGGCCAGGTAACGGCTTTTGAAATTTCCACTACTGATTTGAAATCACCGGGACTGGAAATGGGAAATCCGGCTTCGATTATATCAACACCGAGCTCTTCCAGTCGTTTTGCCACTTCAATTTTCTCAACGGTATTTAATTGGCAGCCTGGGACCTGTTCACCGTCCCTCAATGTGGTGTCGAAGATGTATAATCTGTCAGCCATAACTAGGTAATTTAATGATTAGTAAAATTTATGTATTTGTTGAAAATAAAAACAGGGTCATTCCAATTTGCTTCAATCACGAAATTTAGCAATAATATCCATCCCAAACCGATAATGCGGAGCATTATAGACTTAGAAGAATAAATAGAGCTAAAAGACGATTTATAATATTTTGAAGCATTATTGAAATAACCCCGGGATTATTATTAGTTGTGAAATAACCTATTTGGAGTCAGGCCTCAAGGCGCGTACGGCAGCGCCGGCTTGCCATAACTCCGATTCTCGCATCTCTTTCAATTCTATTTCAAGATCAGCTTTATAATCGGGATGACCTGTAGCATCTAAAACACGTTTGGTTTCTTTGCCGGTTTTAACACTTTCATAAAGTTTTTCAAAAACCGGAAGCACAGCCTCTCTGAATTGATGTCTCCAATCCAGGGCGCCTCGCTGAGCAGTTGCGCTACAATTAGCGTACATCCAGTCCATGCCATTTTGATCAACCAGCCTGATAAGACTTTGAGTAAGCTCCTCAACGGTTTCATTAAATGCCTCACTCGGACTGTGTCCATGACCTCTCAATACTTTGTACTGAGCTTCGATCATGCCGGCCAATGCCCCCATAAGTACACCGCGCTCACCGGTAAGATCACTGTAAACTTCTTGCTCAAATGTTGTAGGGAACAGATACCCGGATCCAATTGCAATACCTACCGCCAGGGTTCTTTCTTCGGCTCTACCGGTGTAATCCTGGAATATGGCATAGCTTGAGTTGATGCCTGTGCCGGCCAGAAAGTTTGTTCTTACGCTTGCTCCGGATCCTTTTGGCGCTACGAGTATAACATCAATATTTTCCGGTGGAATTACTCCTGTCTGGTCTTTATACGTCACGGAAAAACCATGAGAAAAATATAAAGCGTCGCCTTCTTTGAGGTGTGGTTTTAATTGGGGCCATACTGCTCTCTGAGCGGCGTCTGATACGAGGTATTGAATAATAGTACCTTTTTCAGCAGCTTCCTCAATTGGAAAAAGCGTTTTGCCGGGTACCCAGCCATCTTTTATAGCTTTGTCCCAATCCTCTTTGAATTCAGGAGCCTGACCAATGATTACCTTAAAACCATTGTCTTTCATATTTAATGCCTGTGCTGGTCCCTGAACACCATAACCAATTATAGCAATGGTTTCATCTTTGAGTACTTCTAATGCTTTTGAAACTGGAAATTCTTCCCTTTTCACGACGTTTTCTTCAACGCCACCAAAATTAATTTTCGCCATTTTTTAATTTATTGTTCCGTTATTATTACTTAAACTATGAGTTGTTGATTGTTCTAATTCTTCGAGGAAAGATTCCGTTTTCCTTTTTGATTTGGAAATAGGCACCCTCCCGGATCTTACAAATTCCAATACACCATGCTTTTTGAGTTTATCAAACAGCTGAGATGTTTCTTCTTTATGCCCGGTTTTTTCGATCACAATGTAATCTTTTTCAATAACCAGTATCCGCGCATTATTCGCACGGACAATTTTTTCTACCTCGACCCCTCCTATAAAAATTTCAGTGGGGACTTTGTACAACGCGATTTCCTGGTAGTGGATTTCATCTTCTTGGTAAACGAATGCACCGAGTACATCAATTTGTTTCCTTATTTGCTTTACAACTTTTTCTACCTGATCCTTTGTCGTGGTAAGCACGATGGTATATCTACTTAC
>JAJRQP010000356.1 GCA_024280195.1 Bacteroidota bacterium
CTTTCTGGAGCGAAGTTATTAATCATTACCTTCGGTACAGCATGGAAATATACCCAGAGAGATCTGCAACTAACTGTTGGCAACTGTCATAAGGCAGATTCATCACTTTTTCTTAAAAGTCTTGCTGGCATATCAGATATGCAGCAAGTATGGATCAACCTTCTTGCAGAATTGAAAAGGGTATTCCCTCAATTAGAGGTTCTGTTTACGGTAAGCCCTGTTCGTCATGTCAAAGATGGCTTGGTAGAGAATAATAGGAGTAAAGCACGTTTACTGGAATTGGTTCATTCTCTTGTAAATAAGAAACAGAGTCATTATTTTCCTGCATACGAAATTCTGATAGATGAACTTAGAGATTACCGTTTCTACGCGAATGATTTGGTTCATCCCAATCAATTGGCGATCTCCTATATTTGGAAAGCTTTTCAATCATCTTGTATTAATTGTGAAACACAAGAAGTCGTAAAAGAGATTGTTCGTTTAAAATCATTGCTTTCTCACAAAAGCTTGCATCCTGATTCTAACTCAGATCGAAAAAGAATAGAGAAAGCAATGGCAGCGATTGCTGAATTCAAAAAAATACATCCTGAAATTAGTTGGACATAAAAAAAGCGTTCAATGCGAACGCTTTTTAGTAGAAGTGTAGTTGTAATTATTTAATGATAGGAGTAATATTTCCTGAGTACTCATTATTTTCACCTTTTTCAGGATTTTGTAGAGTAACCTTCCATATGTAAGTTCTTTGATTATTTACAAGTTGCCCTGTTTTTAAATCAACACCATTCCATCCTCTTGAAGAATCATTCGTTTGAAAAACGACATGTCCGTCAGTAGGATCCATAATGATTAGGTTAAAGTTTACATCTCTCTGCGTCAACGCATAAGGCATAAATGTATTTAATCGTGGATCATTGTTATTTGGTATAAATGAATTAACAGACATTAAGTTATATTGATTCTCATTATAGAATTCTTTTTGAATGCTATTTGAACAACCGTTGCTTCCTTTAGAAGAAAGCTCAATTGTTTGCATTCCTTTCTTAAAAAAATGAGCATCTACATTCTTTCCTTGAAATTCATTTCCATTAACTGTCCACGTTAAGTTAGAACCTGAAATGCTTGATAAGGTTGTTGTTGGCAAACCATTTTTAAACTTATTATCTTGGTCAATACTAAAATCAACCTTAGGCAATGATTTTACATAAAAAGTAGCTGTTTCTGTTGATGATTTTGAGCTTAATTGGTATTTGCCAGCTTTGTGAAGAATGATATCAACTCCGCTATTAGAAGGGATTACCATGTCTTTATCGGCACCAGTTAAGTTTAAATCAACATTATTGGTATTATCAATGTGAATTTTTTCTCCAGAACAAACTTCAGTAACAACAGGAAGTTGAAACTTAGTCTCATTTGTTTCATTTGTGTTTTTATGAGAAGGATTCGTTTCTACAATTTTAATCTGATCTGGTGTGTTTTCTTCTGGAATAACAACAGGTTCAGTTCCGCTATTGTTCGATTCAATAGAAGTATTTTCTTCGTTGTTTATTTCTATTGAAACTTCATCAGTAGAAACTTCATTTGAAGTAACGGGAGAAGTTTTTTGAGGAGTAGTAATCTGTTCTATTTTAGTAGTATTGTCACTTGCTGCATTCTCCGAGATTTGTTCTGTTTTAACAGGAGCGGCATCTTTTTTAAAGATAATATAGCTAGATATGGTAGCAACTGCAATTACAGAAGCAGCAGCAATCCATTTGAAAGCACCTCCAGTAGAACTAGTCGGCATTACTTTGTCTAACTTAGAACTCATTGCGGTCCAAGCATTAGGATTGTATGGAGCTTCAAACTGCTCTAAACTTTCTTTAATACTGTTTTCTAAATTATTTTTCATTTTATTCAATATTCATAAATTTCTCTTTTAAAACTTTCTGTAGATTTAATTTTGCTTTTGACAAATTAGATTTGGAAGTACCTTCACTAATTCCCAATATTTCTGCAATCTCTTTGTGTGTATATTCTTCAAGAACATACAGACTAAAGACTGCTTTGTATGCGGGAGAAAGTGCGTTGATAGCATCCATTGCTATTTCTGCCTTGATTCCAACAAATTCGACTTCTTCTTTAATAATCATTGGGTCTTCTGCACCCAATTTAAAGTCTTCGTCTTTGTCAGTTAACATCGGATTCTTTTTGTTTTTTCGGATGGCATCTATGGCAGTATTTGCCATGATTCTTCTAATCCATCCTTCAAAGGATCCTTTGTAATCAAATCTATCCAGTTTTTCAAAGACCTTAATGAAACCTTCTTGGAGAACTTCTTCTGCTGAGTCTCTGTCAACAGAGTAGCGCATACATACGCCAAGCATTTTGCCATAATAAAGCTTAAACAATTCCTCTTGAGAACGTCGTTTGTTCTCTAAGCATCCTTTGATAATTAACTTTAAATGTTCTTTATTCTCCACATTGTTTTCGTTGGTTAGACGCTCGCTTTTTTGATGGGTTGCCTTTTATTGATTATAAGTATTTGAAAGCGATAAATATAATGATTTGATTTGAATCTATAAGTCTTTCTCCCTACAGAAGAACGTCCGATAAAAAAGATGGATAAATTGTAGAATTTCAATACAATTGTATTAATTTTATAACCAATACTTTTTAAATTCATATCAAACTAAAATAAAATGAAAGTAACTGTTGTAGGAGCAGGTAACGTTGGCGCAACTTGTGCAAATGTATTAGCTCACAAAGAAATTGCAAATGAAATTGTCTTATTAGATATTAAAGAAGGATTTGCCGAAGGTAAGGCTTTAGATATCTGGGAAACTTCTCCAATTAATTTATATGATTCGAGAACTATTGGCTCTACGAATGATTATTCAAAGACTGCTGATTCTGACGTAGTCGTTATTACTTCAGGTCTTCCAAGAAAACCAGGTATGTCACGTGATGATTTAATCGCAACAAATGCTGGTATTGTGAAAATGGTAACTGAAAACGTAGTGAAACATTCTCCGAATGCTAAAATAATTTGTGTTTCTAATCCTTTGGACGTGATGACATATTGTACTTATCTAACGGCTAAGATCGATCCAAATAGAGTGTTTGGAATGGCAGGAGTTTTAGATACAGCTCGTTACCGTTCATTTTTAGCAGAAGAATTAAATATTTCTCCTAAAGATATTCAAGCAGTTTTGATGGGGGGACACGGTGATACAATGGTTCCGTTACCAAGATATACAACAGTTGGTGGAATTCCAGTAACTGAGTTGATTTCTGAAGAGAAATTAAACGAAATCATTGAAAGAACAAAGTTCGGAGGTGGAGAAATCGTTAAATTATTAGGAACGTCTGCATGGTATGCTCCAGGAGCTGCAGCTGCTCAAATGGTGGAAGCAATCGTGAGAGATCAAAAAAGAATTTTCCCAGTTTGCGCTTGGTTACAAGGTGAATATGGAATGAATGATATTTATTTAGGTGTACCAGTTGTTCTTGGTAAGAACGGTATCGAAAAAATCATTGAACTAGATCTTAATGAAGAGGAGAAAGCGATGCTTCAAGAATCTTCTGAAGCAGTTAGAGGAGTGATGTCAGTTTTAGACAACATGAATATGACAGCTTAGTCTGAACTTACTTTTTCAAAATCCCAGATTTTCTTGCAATTTCTGGGATTTTTTTATGGAATAATTATTGAGTTTGCATCCATACATTATATGAAGTATTTATTTATAATCATCTTAATTTTGTTTACCAGTCTTTCTTTTGGACAAGAGAATGTAATTGTTGTGTTAAAAATTTCTGATAAAGGGAATAGTGATGCAGTTAGAAATGCTAAAGTTATTGTTAATAATAGTGACAGTACTTTTCAGCTCGTCTCAAATGTTTTAGGAGAGGTTAAATTTCAATCAGAGAATGGTCAGCCGTTAATGATTTCAATTTCTCACTATAAGTACGAAAACATAAAGGAGGTAGATAGAAGAGTTTCACTGAAGAATCATTCTGACACGGTTGTTTATTCTTTCAAAATGAAATATTTGAAAGAACAACAACTTAACACAGTAATCGCATCTGCTCCGGGTGTTCCTCAAGTTGTTTATGGTTCAGAGAAGTTACATGTGTCCGATTTTAAATTATTAAACAATGATGACTTGCTACTCTTAACCTATCCAAAACGATTAAAAAAAGGAAGTCGATTATTGGTGTACGATGGGTTAAAAGTAAAAAACACATTCGAAATACCTGATAATGCAGAAGAATTAATACATGATTATAGAGGTAATCCACATGTTGTTTGTGAGAATAATGTCTACGGAATTCATGTTTCTGAAAATGAAATAGGTTATTCTATTGCAGAAAAAAAATACTACATGAAATACATTGCTCCGATTGTTGATACCAATAAAACCAAGATGTATTTCTCTAATTTTAATAAAGATTATCCTGCGTTTGAATATTATTCTTTTGATAATGTGGACTCAACCTATACTGAGATTCTAAAAATAAAAGATGAATTAATGATGGAGCTTTACCGTTCAGAATATAAATGGGTAGATGTGAGAACGAAGTTATGGGCAAAGAATAAAGAGATTCAAACAGGAATTGATGCCGAAATTTGGGTGGGAGCCAACTATTTTACGCAGTCCTTATATTATAAGGAATTATATGCTCCTATGTTTCAGCGAAATGATAGTTTGTTCGTTTTTGACTATTACAAGGATCAATTGAAGGTTTTTAATCAATCAGGAGAACAGATTGATAGCGTTGAAATCTATCATCATTATAACAAACGAAAAACAGGTTGGAAGAAAAATTTAATTCAAGACAAAACTACGGGGCAAATTTATGCTTTGTTTGATCGTGCTGGTTGGACTTTCTTAGGAAGAATAAATACCAAAACAGGTGAGATAAGAGAGCAGATTAAATTGGAATACCGTTATGTACATGATGTGGCAATAAGATCCAATCAAGTCTATTATATTTATAGACCTTACGAGTCAGCTCAAAAGAAATTTTTGTATAAAGAAAGACTTCCTTATTGAAGTTCAAATCGAATTGGAATTTGTAATTTCGATTTAACACGCTCAAAATTGACTTTTTTAGGAATCCAATTTTTAAACGATTTAACAACTCGAAGAGCTTCTGCATCTAATTCCGGATGAACACCTTTTGAAACTTCAGCACTTAAAATTTCTCCTTGAATACCAACCACAAAATGTATGGTAACAACTCCTTCTATTTTTTTGTCTCTTGCTGATTTTGGATATTTTAAATTCTTATCAATAAATTTTTGCATTTTCGTAGAGCCACCTTTGTATTCTGCATTCTTTATTCTTCGTTTTAATCCAAATTTTTCAAAGTAATCAAAATCTTCATCTGTAAACTGGTACTTTGAAGAGATCATTTTACTGGCAACTTTTGTTCTCTTACTTTTTGTGCTAGTTGATCTTTTAGTTTTTGTTTTTGTGGAAGATGAGGAGCTTACAACCATTTTTTCTTCGACTATATCCATGCTTACACCTTTATCTAAGATGTTATAATCAGGTTTAATAATGTCTGAAAGAACCGAAGAGAAAATTAAATTATCGTAATCAAAAGATGAATGTGATTTAACAACTTCTGTTTTAGTAACGATTTTTTTTTCGTCACTATTCAGAATATTAGTTACTACTACCGTTCCTGTCACAGCAACAGTGGTTAAAATAGCAACTGTACTTATCTTTGCGCTTGCTAATCCATTTTTAGCAATATTCCATCCTACGGAGTTGAAATTTTTCATAAAGCGGTTGTTTTTAACTTATTAAAAAGCAGGTTTAGGACTACTATTTAATATGGTTTAGGTATTTGTCAGTAAGTAAAGTTACAATAATATTCGATAAATCAAAATTTTAAGCAGACTAAATATTATTTTTAACCGATTAGCATGTTTAAACGAGTATTGTTTTACATTTTCAGAATGTTAAATAATTTATCGAGAATTCTATGATTATTTCAGCAAGAATTATATCTTTGGTATTCATTAAACAAACTAAAAACAATTATATTATGAGTTATTACAAAACAATTGACGGAAACAAATACGATGGAGAATTACTTGAATTAGCTGATTCTTTAACATCAGGTGCGGGTGATGGAAGAATTTCTATGGCTGATGCTGAGAAAATTTTTGAAGGAGTTCGTGATGGTAATTCATACACTGACATCGAAAAAGATACAGTTGCCTACATTAGAGATAACTACAAGTGGACTGATGCTGCTGATGAGTGGTTCAGAACAGAAGTAAGAAAATGGGCGGCTACTAAATAAGCAGAACATTAATAAATTAAAAAATCACTTGTGAAAACAAGTGATTTTTTTTGACTTAAATTTTTAATAGCACCGACTTTTACAAGACTTCAATCAATTCGATGTTAAATATCAATACAGAATTCGGAGGGATTGAACCGCTTCCTTGTGTGCCATAGCCTAATGCTGATGGTATTAATAATTTACCACTTCCACCAACTTTAAAATAAGGAATTCCCTCTGTCCATCCTTTAATAACACTTTGCAATCCAAAGGTTATTCCAGCTTGTGAACTTTCATCAAAAACACTTCCATCTGTGAAGTAACCTTGATAAGCAACCTTAACAGTAGAATTACTGTTGCATGCGGCACCACTTCCTGTGATATCCATTGTATAGTATAAACCAGAGCCTGTTGCGGTAGCATTTAGGTTGTTGTCTGAAATGTATTGGACAATTATACCTTCATCTACATCAGCTTGTTTTTTAGCATCTTCCTTTTTGCAAGAAAATGAAACAGCAATAATTAGAACGGCAAAGAAATATTTCATAGAATTGATTTTGAACAAATATACAAATCTTCAACGAGATACTACGGTAGGATGATTTCTCAAATAATTGAATCTCAAAATCTCAAAATCTGAAATTCTTGCTATCTTCGCTTTCAAAATTGATCATAAATGGCATACCTTATTTTATTACTGGGACTTGGGGTTCTGATTATCGGGGGCGAGTTTTTAGTTCGAGGAGCTGTTGGTTTCTCCAAGAAATTAAAAATATCTTCCTTAGTAATTGGTATGACAGTCGTTGCTTTTGGAACTTCTGCACCAGAATTGCTCGTAAGTTTAAAAAGTGCTTTGGCCGGAAACCCAGGTATTGCTGTTGGAAATGTAATCGGTTCTAACATTGCAAATATTGCTTTGGTTTTAGGGATAACGGTCCTCATATTTCCAATTGTTGTCGATAAGAACACGAAGAAAATAGATTACCCAATGTTGTTATTTGCAACATTGTTGATGTCAATTTTTGCATTGGATGGAGTGTTCTCTATGATTGAAGGACTTTTCATGTTCGGGTTACTCATCTTTTTTATTACTTGGATGATTGGTAAGTCGCGTGAAGAAAATAAGGCTGCGGAGGTTGATAAAATAGGAGAGGAAGAGTTTAAAGATGAACCTATTTGGAAATCAAGCATGTTCTTGGCTTTGGGTTTTGTTGGATTGTTCTTAGGGTCAGAATGGTTTGTAAAAGGAGCTGTTGAAATCGCGAATGAATTATTAGCAACAAACCCTAACAAAGATGTAATTATCGGGGTGACTGTCGTTGCTTTTGGAACTTCTGCTCCAGAGTTAGTCGCGTCAATAATGGCTGCGTTGAAGAAAGAAACAGATATCTCCATCGGAAATCTTATTGGATCTAACATCTTTAATATTTTTGCAGTGATTGGATTAACCTCTATCGTTAAGCCTATTGAGGTTTCTGATTCAGCCATTCATTTTGATATGTTGTATATGATTGGAGTAGCAATCCTCTTACTTTTTGTAATCTATATCGGAAAACAAATAGGAAGATTAAAAGGAGTCATATTATTTGCATCCTACATTGCATACATCACTATCATTGTTCTTAAAACTCAAGGGAAGTTATAAAATCCACTTGCTAAATTAAATCAAGTGATTGTTAATTTTTACTTCTTAATTCTTCTTAATTAATTAACTTCGCACCTTTAAAATCAACAAAATGAAATATTACAACAACATACTTGAAACAATAGGAGATACCCCTCTCGTGAAAATCAATAAGATGTGTGAAAGCATTGATGCATTGGTTCTTGCAAAAATTGAAACAACTAATCCTGGGAATTCTGTCAAAGATAGAATGGCACTTCAAATGATTGACGATGCTGAAGCAGATGGAAGTTTAAAACCTGGAGGAACAATCATTGAAGGAACTTCTGGTAATACTGGAATGGGATTGGCATTAGTTGCCCTATTAAGAGGTTACAAGTTGATTTGTGTGTTGAGCGATAAGCAAAGTAAAGAGAAAATGGACATTCTTCGAGCTGTAGGTGCAGAAGTACATGTTTGTCCTACTAATGTTGCGGCAGATGATCCTCGTTCTTATTATTCTGTTTCTAAAAGATTGGCAGATGAAACACCTAATTCTTGGTACGTAAATCAATACGACAATCCATCCAATGCAAAAGCACATTATTTAAGTACTGGTCCTGAGATTTGGGAACAAACTGGAGGGGAAATCACTCACTTTGTTGTTGGTGTTGGAACTGGAGGAACAATTTCTGGTGTTGGAAAATATTTAAAAGAAAAGAATCCTAACATTAAAATGTGGGGTATCGATACTTACGGTTCTGTGTTCAAAAAATACCATGAAACAGGAATTTTTGATGAGAATGAAATTTATCCATACATCACAGAAGGTATTGGTGAAGATATTCTCCCTAAGAACGTTGACTTTTCAGTAATTGATAAGTTTGAGAAGGTAACAGATAAAGATGCTGCCGTTTACCAAAGAATGTTAGCAAAAGAAGAAGGGATATTTGTTGGTAATTCAGCAGGTTCTGCAATCAAAGGTTTATTGCAAATGGGGGGAGAATTAACAAAAGACGATGTCGTTGTTGTTTTATTCCATGATCACGGTTCTCGTTATGTTGGAAAAATGTTCAACGATGATTGGATGCGTGAAAGAGGTTTCTTAGATGAAGATATTTTAACAGCGGGTGATTTAGTTGCAAAACATGGTGACTCTCCTTTAGTAACTGTATTTGCAGAAGAATTAGTTTCTCACGCAATAGATAGAATGCGAAAGTTCTCTATCTCGCAAATTCCAGTTATGAAAGATGGAAAGTTTGTAGGTTCGTTGGATGATCATAAAGTTTATCAATCATTAATAGATGACCCTGAATTAAAGGACAAGCCAGTTGCTAATATTATGTCTGCTTCTTTTCCGATGGTAAAAGAAGATGCTTCGATTGAAGATGTTTCTAAATTAGTCAATAAAGATACGTGTGCTGTATTAGTTGAGTTGAAAAACGGTAATCATCACATTATTACACCACATGATTTAATCTCTGCTATTTCGTAAGAAACTGCAATGAAAGAATTGATAGATCAAATGAATCAAACAATCCGACTGGAATCAACGCCACGTCGGATTGTTTCGTTAGTACCTTCTCAAACAGAATTGTTATATGATTTAGGTTTAGAGAATGAGGTTGTTGGAATTACTAAATTCTGCATTCACCCTGATAATTGGTTTCGTTCTAAAAATAGAGTAGGAGGAACTAAATCAGTTGATATTGAAAAAGTTAAATCTTTGAAGCCGGACTTAATCATCGGGAACAAAGAAGAGAATGAACAAGGCGATATTGAGGAGCTTAAGAAAATTGCACCTGTTTGGATGAGTGATATTTTTAATTTAGAAGATGCAATTGAAATGATTTCAAAGATTGGAGAAATAACAAATAGAAGAGCAATATCTTTACAGTTAAGTGCAGAAATCAAAGCTGGTTTCAGTGACTTAAAGAATCAGAGAATGGTAAGTTATTCAAAATCTGTTTTTTATTTCATTTGGAACGAACCTCGGTTAGTTGCTGGAAAAAACACATTCATTGATGATATGTTGACTAAATGTGGATTGATTAACTTAATGGATGATGATCGGTATCCAGAAGTTCAAGATAATATGAGCCCTGATTTAATCTTTTTAAGTTCAGAGCCTTATCCTTTTAGAAACAAACACATAGAAGAGTTTAAAGTAATCTACCCTGATGCAAAGATTGTGATAGTTGATGGAGAAATGTTTTCTTGGTACGGTTCACGATTAACGAAAGCACCAGGATATTTTACGCAATTATTGGATAAGATATTATAATTAGTTATTTTTAATAGATGTCAAAGTTTTTAATTTTATTTTTATCGGTGTTGTTTTCTTTTGGTGCTATCTCACAGAACAACCTTCCTTACCCTATAGTTTTTGTACACGGTTTAGCGGGTAGCGATGTCACTTTTGGGGTAACAATGGAATATTTAAGTGTACATGATTCTTTAGGAGCAATTAATGTTTTTGATGTTGTTCTTAATGCAGATAATGACAACACGAACTCTCTTCTGTCAGATGATGTTAGGTCTACTGATTTTTTATACAATGGTACTCTTATAAATGTTGGGAGAAGGAATTTTACTCCGACAATAGGTACTTTTGTTGATGGTTGGACTGGAAGTAATATTTTTGCAATTAATTTTCAAGAAGAACGTATTCGAGGAGCTGCCGGAGGAGTAAATGATTTTTTTGACCAAAGCAATGAGTCAGGAATTTTTAAGCAAGGTTATGCATTGGGATTAATGATTCAAGAGGTTTTAGCATATACAAACGCTGAAAAAGTTATTCTAGTAGGTCATTCTATGGGAGGGTTAGCGATTAGAGAATATTTGCAACGATTTGATACTAATTTGAATACACATGTCAATTGGGTTGATCCCTTTTCTTCTGATGGACATAAGGTTGCAAGGGTCGCAACGTATGGAACACCACATTTAGGGTCTAATGCTTCTCCTGATCCTACAAAAGCGTCTGTTATTCCGAATGTTCTTGGTAATACAGAAGCAAATAGGGACTTGTTGTGGGAATATAATTCTTACACGAATTGTTCTGGGCTAGCAAAAGGAATTTACCTATTTGGTGGGAATGAATTGTGCATTCAATCTGTTTCTGGAAACGCAACCTTCCCCAATGTTGATATTAACTGCAATGGTATTGAAGGTGATGATGTTATCGGAATAAATGAAAATTATTACAGTTATGATTACAATCCAAGTATGCCGTTACCATTGAATATTGATTATACATATATGTGTTCTATATGGTCAAGTTGGAGCAGTAGTTTAACTGGAGACGGTGCCGTTTCTATTCATCGTCAATGGTTGCATCAGTTGGATGTTCCTTCTCCAATTGGACTTGCGGATACAACGATGAATTCAATTGATCACATAAGTGAAGGTGCTGATTTTAAAACGATCATTCGTGGAATTGATGAACCTGAAGTAAATGAAAGAGCTTTTGGAGTTGCTTTGAATAAGAAAGTTATTGGCTATATGACTTATCAAATGAATATGGCAGTAAATGATAGAGACGTGTTTGTAGTAAACTGTGTAGGGGTTGATTCAATTGAAATCTCTTTAGAATCCAATTCTTCTGGAGTTGATTTTGTAGAGGTATATGATGCGTTTAATACGCTTATTGCTA
>JAJRQP010000357.1 GCA_024280195.1 Bacteroidota bacterium
AAGTTGTATCGAAAATTGGTGTGGCAGAAATTCCAACAGACCCTATGCCGTTAGATATTGCAGATATGTTCTTAATTATGAAAGAGAATAAAGAATGGACATCTGCCGATAACAAGGAAGATTTGATCAAACTTATCAAAAAAGAATTGGCCTATATCCCTGGTGTTAACTATGAATTCTCACAACCTGTTCAAATGCGATTCAATGAATTGATGACGGGAGTAAGAGAAGATGTCGCTGTGAAACTTTTCGGAGACGATTTAACGCTTCTAAGCAAATACGCAAATGAAATTGCTGGATTTGTTGGAAGCATCGATGGTGTTGCTGATTTTAAAGTCGAAGCGATTGATGGATTGCCTCAAATGACGGTTCGCTACGAAAGAGACAAGTTAGCTCAGTACGGACTGAATGTCAGAGAATTAAACACCATAATTAGAACAGCTTTTAGTGGGGAAACTGCGGGAATTATTTTTGAAGGAGAAAAAAGATTTGACCTTGTGGTGAGACTGCAAAAAGAATCAAAGAAAAGTATCAATGATTTGAAAGGCATTTTTGTTACTACAGAAAGTGGGCAACAAATCCCTTTGCAAGAAGTTGCAAAAATAGACTATCAGCCAGGACCAATGCAAATTTCTAGAGAAGGAACTAACCGAAGAACCTACATTGGCGTGAATGTTAGAGGACGAGATGTGGAGTCAGTTGTAAAAGACATTCAACAAAAAATTGATGAGAATGTGAAATTACCTCCTGGATATTACATCAAATTTGGTGGTTCTTTCGAGAATTTGCAACAGGCAAAAAGCAGGTTAATGGTCGTGGTACCAATCGCATTGATTCTCATTTTTGTGTTGCTTTATTTCGCACTGCAATCATTGAGTCAAACATTCATGATTTACATGACCATTCCACTTTCATTAATCGGAGGGATTTTCTCTCTCTATCTTCGTGGAATGCCATTTAGTATTTCTGCAGGTATTGGATTCATTGTGTTATTTGGTGTCTCCGTCCTCAATGGCTTGGTTTTAATCACCAGTATGAACGACCTTAAAAAAGAAGGACTGGGATTAAAGGAAAGAATCAAAAAAGGAACGAAAGAAAGAATTCGCCCTATTTTCTTAACTGCATCGACTGATATATTAGGGTTCTTGCCTATGGCAATTTCTTCATCGGCTGGCGCGGAAGTTCAACGACCATTAGCAACAGTTGTTATTGGTGGTTTGTTAACTGCTTCTATATTAACCTTAATTATTATCCCAATTATGTATGACATCGTAGAATCAAGAGCAGAAAAAAGACAACTGAAGAAGGCTAACAATTCTTCATCAGGATTTAGTTTGGCCAGTTTTAATTCTCCAATTATTCTAATTCCACTTATTGGATTACTAATTGGAATTGGATCTAATTCTTTTGCGCAGAATAACTCAATTAATTCTTTGGAAGAAGCCATTCAATATGGATTGGAACACAATCAAAGCATAACTTCTGCTGATTTGAGAATTGAACGTGCACAGATGCAAAAAAGAAGCTCATTTAACATTGCAAAAACAGATTTTGGAATGCAATACGGTCAGTTTAACAGTGCTGAGAATGATTTCGGATTCTCCGTTAATCAAAAGTTTCAATTCCCAACGGTGTATTCTAAACAGAGTAAGTTAGGGTTGGCAATGATTCAAAATTCTGAGATACAGAAAGCCGTTGCCGAAAATGAGTTAATCAAAGACATCAAACTAAGTTGGTATCGCCTACTTTATTTGCTAGATAATAAAGCTCTTCTTGACTATCAAGACAGTATTTATTCTCAATTTGTTCGTTCTGCTGAATTACGTTATGAAGCTGGAGCAGGAACAATGCTAGAGAAAGTAACTGCAGAATCTAAGGTTAGTTCTATCAAAACACAACTGGCACAAAATCAATCTGACATCAGTATTGAGGAGCGGCGATTGCAAACCTTAATTGGGGCTGATTCCCCAGTAGCAATACCAAGGTTGGTAGAACATAAACTAGAGAGCAATGGGATGAGTGAAGAAATCATTCAAAACAATCCTCAGCTAGAATTGATGCAAAATAAAATAGAAGTTGACCGGACTAAGATTGCCGTAAATAAAGCGAAAATGCTTCCAGACATTTCTATTGGCTATAACAACCAATCATTTAAAGGGAGTTCTGTGGATAATGGAGTGAATCAATATTACGATGGTTCTAATCGGTTTTCAAGTGTTCAGGCGACCTTGTCTATTCCGATTTTTGCCCGTGCCGAGGCGTCACGTATAAAGACTGCTAAAATAGATCAGAAAATTGCACAATCCGATGCTTCTTATTACACAACTATTTTGGAAGCAGAGTATGAACGTGTATATCAAGACTATATCAAATACAAAACAACACTTGAGTATTACGAGAATACTGCATTGACACAAGCAGATTTAATTCTTACGAATTCTAAAAAGAGCTTCGACAATGGAGCGATTAGTTATGTAGAATACGTACAAGGATTAAATACAGGAATAGAAATAAAAAACAAATACATCCAAGTTCTAGCGCAATACAATCAAGCCGTTATTGCCATTGAATATTTGGGAGGAAACAAGAATCAGTAGTTAAGAAAAGTAGAAGTTGAGAATGGTTGAAGTTGAGAA
>JAJRQP010000358.1 GCA_024280195.1 Bacteroidota bacterium
ATCTGATTGTTGTCCGAGAAATAAAACCGAGAATAAAATGTCTTTTTCATATCCTCTTCTTTTAATTTATTCTCAAAAAGTAATCCCCCCGTTTCTAAGCTAAAGACTTGGACCAAAGAACTACTATAGCTCACAAGCATCGTTTCTTCACTATTTAATTCAATATTAAAACCTTCATGATTAATTGTAGAGATAACCTTCTCACCAGAATTATCACATACTTGTATCATTTTGCCATATTTCTTTAGTAAATACTTCCCTGAAGAAGAATATTCAAATTTTGCTTTAATATTTTTCATGGAATAATTAAACGGAATTCTTCTACTCTCTTTTAGGTTTTGCCAATCGTAACAAATCATTTTATTACTATGAGCAACCGCAATATTTCCATTTATAGGGTTGAATTTTATGTTTCGATTAACAATCGTGAATTCAGAAAAACGAAGTGGCTTAAATGTTTTCAAGTCAACCGTCTCCATTTGTCCATTTGAATAAGACAGTAGTAAAGTTTTCTGAAACTTGTTTACGCTAATACTTTCTACATGATCCCGGATTTGTTTGCCTGTAAATTTATCCTTTGATCTCCAAATTACTTTTTTATACTTTGGGTCTTTTAGTTTGTGAAGAGTTACTGAGAAATTAGCATCCCGTTTATCAATGTTGTTATAAACGACAACCTCATCATTGGATAGAAAACGTGCATAATATGTTTTAGGAAAGAATTGAATCTGTTCTCCATTCAACAAGTTAAAAACAGAAGCTCCCTCTTTGCCTTCAATAATAATTTTTGTTTTATCAGGAGATAGGTAAACTTTTTGTTTAACATACATGTTGTTATTTAACTCATTTTCGTTTTTAATTTTTTCGACCACTTTAAAGTTTCTCAAATTAATTTTAGTAATTCCACCAATCCCTTGGGTGTACAAAAACCTATTTATGGTATCGCAAGCCATTCCAAAAATGTTACCTGTGTTGAATTTCCCGTTGAATAAATAACCACTATTCAAATTCAAAACCCACAACAAATTAGGCTGAATATCTGATAAAATAATTTGTGTTTCACTCATCTTTTGAGCGATATTAAACTGATTTTTATACTTATAACTTGATGGAATTTTAAATTCTCTTTTGATTTCAAGATTTCTCGCATCAAGAAGGAATAATCTTGTCGAACCAAATGCAAAAACTTCTTCGTCATTTTTTCCAACGAATAAAACATCTGTAACATCATCCATAAACGTCTCAACTGTCGATACTAAATTTCTCGTATCCCAAATTTTAATATTACCGTTTAAATCACACGATAAAATTCTGCGTCCATTTTTGCTATATTGAGCACTAGTCGTTACCCCATTGTGATGATTCGTTATTAATATTTTTTGCTTTGGATTCAATATTTCAGATAGTTCATCTCCAAATCTCACTACTTTATTCTCTTTTGAGAAGCTAACCTTAATCGATTGCTTATTAATTTCAATCCCTTTTATCGGAGAATAGAACAGCTTGTGCTTTATTAATTCTCCGTTCTTTCTAAATACATAAAGAGAATATTTTGTCGCAACAGCAACAGTTTCATCTGCTGCTTCAATGTAACGTGTATTACCATCAATGCCCCTAAAAACCTGACCATAAGAAGCTTGTTTTATATTATAAACTACTACTCTCCCTGTCCCACCAACATAAGCCGATTCTTTATCAATGATTTTTATCGCTGTAATAGCAGAACCTAAAACTGGATGCTTTCCATTGAAAATTAAATCGCCTTTTAAGGTTCCATAAGCATCAACTCCATTATATGAGTTGTGAGAAACATAAGAAGAATCACAAAACAAGCGTTGAATGTCTTTTGAAACAACTGTATCTGAAATTTCGTCAATGTGAATAGAAGATAAAGTAAAGCCATTTAAATTAGTTGTTGACACTTGATCATTCTCCCAATAAACAATTTTGCCATTCTTGGCATCAAAACCATCAAGAGAATTGTCTAATTTGAAATCTGTAAAATCTCCTTTGTCGTTAAAAAAGAAACGCAATCCTCCCCAATGTTTTTCAAAAATACCTTTTGGTTGTTTTAAATAAACGGTATTATTTTCTTCGCTAAGAAAACCTCCATCATCATTTGAATAAAACAGTTCTTTCTCTAAATTGATAGTGTTTTCTTTAATAGAATACCATTTAATTTTACCGGCTCCACCAATTGAAAAGTGCGTCCTATTTTCATTTACTGTTAATTGATCTCTGTATCTAATTTTACAAATCGTTGCTATTTTTGAAGAGTTAGTATTGTAACTTAACAACTTTTCATTTTCTTTATCTAACAAGAGAATTTCTCCATTGCTTAATAGAAAATACTGTGATAGCCTAAAATCAATTGTTTTGGATGAGACTATTTCACCTGTTTCTAAACTGATTGTGTAAATGACACGTTTAGAGACTAAAACAAGTTGATTGTTGAATAAGTCCGTTGGTTTATGGCTCTCATAATAATAGCCAATTGCATTATTCGTTACTTCAGGTAGAGTAATTGTTCTGAGAATGTTCCCCGTGGATAAATTATAAAATTGAAATCTATTTCTTGAGATTGAAATCAATTCATTTTTTAATTCATTTATCTCATATGAAATAGCATTACTGTCTTGTTCAAAGTTGACCAATAATTTTCCCGTTTCTGTTTGTCTTCTTTGTAAAAAGCCTTTGTCTGTTGAGAGAATGTAAGAGTTTCCATCTGAAAGAAGTTCGCATTTAGAGACTTGGTCCTGTGAGAAAGAGGGAAATGAAAATAAAAACGATATAAAAACGATCAACCCTTTCATTCCACCTGTTTTAAAATTTCATCAATCAACTCCTCTTTAGAGTTCGCCTCCAAGTCAACCTTCTCCAATTCCTCTCCACATCTAATTTTCAGAGTAATTTTAATCATACCTTTTTCTTGAGAATACCCTCCACTAATCTTACATGCATTCGGATATTTCTTCGCATCGAAATAAACGATATTACTCTCCACTCCTTTTGAAGAAATAGCAATTAACTGCTCATCTAATAAATCTGACAAACCTAAAACATCTTCGAATTCTTCAGAATCAACAAGGTTAGACCTCACAAACACTTTCTTAGGACTAGCCAATGGAATTACTTTTTTATCCTCATCGTTTAAAATACCAATATCAAATGACCCTCCTTTTGGAGCAAGTAGTTGCGGTTGCTGAATACCTCCAACTCCCTTTGCTAATACAGGAACACGTTCTCTTGCATGTTGCATCATTAAGTCAACATCAATAGAACCATCGGAACGTAAAGCGGCTCCTTTCATTGCTTCGAGAATAGAATAGGTAAGTAAACCTTGTCCATATTGACTGGCTTCATAACTTACCGCATCTGCTGTACAGCCGGAAATGATATACATTCCTGTACGGTCTTTCATTCTGTCAATGGCCTTAATTTGAGAAGCTTCAACATCTCGTGAGGCAATTAAATTGTCTACTGCTTTACCAGATCCACAAGCATCGATTATCATAACTTGCTTTAATGCTGCAATGGATTTAAGCAGCTCTACCCATTCTGCCGTAGAGATAGTATTGTTTTTTCGGATAACGGGATCAGCATAAGCATGTTTGTTGGCTGCTGTTGCGTCTGAAGTCAAAAAGTAAAAGTCTCCTTGGTCACCTCCCCAAGTTACTCCATGACCACTAAGATAAATGACAATAACATCTTCTGGGTTTGCTTTCTTACTGATGTTTTCAAAAATAACTTTGATGTTTTCTTTGGTGGGTTTTTTATCTCCACCGGAGGTTATTGAATAAACATAGGTTCTGTCTTCACCGAAAAGGTTTTCTGCACCCATTTGCAAAGAAGTAGAAATAGCATCTGCATCTGGAACGGGGTATTTTAAGTTGATGCGAGAATTGGCATATTCCCCAACTCCGATTACCACTCCAAAAAACTGTGGTTTGCTCGTTGATTTCTCGATGTAGGTGCTGAACAACTCTCCTCTACCCTGCACAAAACCATCTGCAGAAGAAGCTTTGACGACAATTTCATTCTCGCCGTTTACTAAAAATGGATGATCTTTGATAGAATACAAAATTGTTTGCTCGGCTTGGGAGGTGTCTAAATCATTCCCTCTCGCATCATTGATTACTTCTTTGCCGTTAATGAAAATAGCCACTTTACCGTAACCACCATCTCGTTTAGTGAGGTTGATTGGAAGTTGACCGTTTTTGAGCTCTCCGAAATTAACTTTAGGTTGGAGCTTGAGTTCTTGCATACCTCGAACATCTGGAAGTTTTTCTCCTTTCATTACTTTCTCCCATAGACCAGGTAGCCAATATCGGTCTTTAAGTTGGGAGAATTCGATGATTTCGAGCCCTTTGGTCCAGTACATAAGCTCCATGGCTTCAGGTGAAGCGTCGAAGAAACCTGAAGGATGAATGTGAACCCATTTGTTAGGCTCGTTATTAATAATATATAAGTCCATATTAAATGGAGAAAGCTCAGAATAAATTGTATGAATACCGTTTGTAGAAAACTTTGTTCGATAACTAGACTCGACAATTGAATCTAATCTATTTATATAAGGCTCATTATGATTAGAAATTAGATTATTCAAACGAAATGTTTTAAATTCTAAGGGAACTGTATAATAAAGTGAAGAACTTATTCCATCAAACTCTTCTTGCACTTCAATTACTAAAATATTTTCATTTGAGTCATGAACCATATTAACAATTGAGTAGTACTCTTCAAAAGAATCAATAGAATTCAAGTCAAGTATTCCTTTCTTATTTTCAATAAAATCAAAAAGAAAAATCTCATTATCAGTATTCCCAACTATTCTCTCATTCCCCAACTCTAATCCAATTGACAACCATTGAGTTGACTCAAAACTAACACTTGAATTAAGTTCATTTCGTTCAATGTCAAATTGATAAATAAACTCTTCGGATGAAATATATAAAAATTTGGAATCCTTTGATAATTTAATGTTTTTAACCTCAAAATCCAATTGGAATATCGATTTAAATTTACCATTTTCGATATTCCAAAAAATTAAATTATTCCTATTATAAACAGTAACAATTATTTCATCACTTACTTCCCATACGTAGGAATTAATACCAACAGCACCGCTAAGTTTTCCGCCACTTTTTGTCTGTACATCTATAAAAGCTAAATCTCCCATACTAGACAAGAAAAAAAGAGAGTCAACCTGATCAAAGTATGCTTGATCGATCGCTTCTTTCTTATCTAAGACTGTTTCAAAATGTCCTGAAACAGGATCAATTTGTTCTATGAATATCGAATCATTTCTATATATCAATATTTTATTTAAACTTGTTGACTCAATTAGCTCATATTTTTCACGAGGCAATTGCCAAACTACTTTATTCTGTGTAAGATCTAAACATGAAATCTCTTCTTTTGCGAATAGAATTAATATTTTTTCAGAAATCATCTGTATTCTATTTAAATCAGACTCCCAATTCTCAATTGGAATTGCCTTCAGGCTGTCTCTATTTTCTAAGTCATAAACTAAAAAATTGTCATATCCCGGAATTGTAATCAGTTTAGAATCATTCGAAAAATTGGTTTGGCAATACGGTCTTTCTCCGTCGCTAAAAATTTCAATTACTTTTAATAAATTCAAATCCCATAGAATTGTTCTATGATAACCTTGTGAAATCATAAATTTCTGATCATTTGAAATAGCAATGTCAATTATATGATCATAGTTCTCTATCGAATGAATCCCCTTGTAAAAAGGAATACTGTGTTCTTTTAATCGAACCACTTCTTTTTTACTCTTTAAATCAATTATTATCACTTCCGCTGCATTTGTGCCAACCACAGCAATTGATTTGTCCATTGATACCTTAATAACCTCTATTATTCCTTTGGTGTCAAAATGTATTGAGTTATCATTTTCGACATCTATGATAAAAAAACCGTTATTCCAGGTACCTATTATAATATTTGTTTCATTTATAAAGTCCGCGCTTACATATGTATAAGCATCATAGTATTTAGCTACAGAACCATCATTTTTTTTGGACAGAATAATTAATTCTCTTGAAGTTGAGAGAAGATAATCATCATTGGAATCAAATTGAATCACTTCACTAGTATGCCCCACTGGCAAACCCAACTTCACCTCCTGGCCAAAAGCAAAAGCACTCCAAAAAACTACGATTAATACAACTATTCCTCTCATAATCTATCTTCGATTTCTTTCTGCGCCGCCATAACTTCCACCCATTTTCGCAGCTTTCTTTCGCATCTTTTCATAACGTTTTATTGCATCTTCGTTAAAATCCATCGGGCCTTTACTTCTTCTGAAATTATCTATCCAAACTTGTCCAAGATCAAATTGCGCCATTGCCAAACCTAAATAATTGGGTGCTTCATTTCTACTTGCTGACATACCAAACAATCTGTATGCCAAATCTGGGTGGCCTGTTTCTAAATTTATTTTTGCTTTTAATTGATAGTATGTCCTTTGCACTCCTGGCGAGAAGGCTTGAATGTCTTTGTTGAATTTACGTAGATACTTACTTGCACTTGCGTAGTCGCCTTCTATATACAACACCAAGCCCATGAAATAAGACATCTCAAAATTATACGGATCTTGATCAAGAATGATTTTCAACCCCTCTTTTAATCCTTCGTATGCGTGTAATTCTATTCTATATTTTACTTGTTTTTCTACACGGTTGTAAAAATCAACGCTGTCTTTATAACCTCCACCAATGTTTATCAAGTTCTGAAATTCTCTCAATGCTTCACCAAAACGATTGTCTTCTATGTGCAACTGGTACAATGCTTTGTATGCATCCGTCTCCAAACTATCCAATTCAATGGCTCGTTCTAATAAAGGGTATAAATCCCTTCTTGCATCAATTTGTCGGTAGACTTGGTAGCTCAATGCTAAATATTTTGCTGATCTTTTAAAATAAACATCGTGCTTTTTAATTAAAGCATCTGCTTCACGGTTTTTCTTTTCACCCAAATACATGTATGCGAGCGAACGAATGCTTTTAAAATGATACGGACTTATTTCTATTGCTTTTTG
>JAJRQP010000359.1 GCA_024280195.1 Bacteroidota bacterium
CCGTTTAAATCACCTTCAGATGATGGTGGATTCTTTACCGATAAATCTCAAATTCTTAATGGAAAGAATGTTTCATTGAACAGCATTGAGAATGAAATGTTGCGACCTAAATACAAAGATCCAAGATTGCATTTCGTATTGGTTTGCGGCGCGGTAAGCTGTCCCCCAATTGCTAATTATGCCTATACGCCAGAGAATTTGCATTTGCAATTGGATAAACAAACTGTTGCAGCATTGAACGATGCTTCTTTTGTTTACGAGAATAAAAAGGAGAAAACGGTTTATCTCTCCCAAATTTTTGAATGGTACAAATCCGATTTTGGGAAAAACAACCAAGAAGTTATAGAATACATTAACAACTATCGGGTGACTGATTTTGCAAGTGAAGCAAAGGTTAAATTCTATCCGTATAATTGGCAACTCAATTCACAAAGTAACCCTATTCAACAAAATCAGAGTGCATTTAGTTCTTCAGAACCAGAACAACAAAATCTGCAACTTTATACAGCAGGTAGTTTACTCGGAAAAGGAAAATTCGATTTAACCTTGTTCAACACCATGTACACAGAAACCAAGCAAAATTGGTTGGGCGTAGATTATTCTGGATACCGCACCACGTTTATGACGCATTTATTTCATGTAACATTGGGGGTTAGCAAAAATAAAAGAATCAATTTGGGACTCGATATCTCTTTGCGGAATTCTGGTAAAAGTGTTGACTCAACAATCAACGGGTTAAAAACTGCATTTGCCTACACCAACAATGATTCAACCCGATTTGGAATCACTTCTGTTGGACTTAGAGTGAAAATACAACCGTTTAAAAATGTAAGTAATTTCACGCTTCAAAGTACCATATCTGGACCAACAGTGAAACATCCTGAAGGATTTAATGGACCTTCGCAGCAAAATTTATTCTGGGCAGATTGGAACAGAATCACTTGGTGGAATCAACTGTATTACACGAAGAATTTCGGCAATTTTCAGTTGTTTACAGAACTCGATTTCTTGTATCGATTTAGAATCAATAAAAACCAAATTGGAATGCTAGACATACCCATGAATGTTTTTCTGAGCTATTTCCCTACTAAGAAAATTACAGTTTATGCAATGACGCAACATGTTCCGCGTTTTACCAATGACATTGATCAAAATTCTCCCGCAACGGATTGGGTAATCCCATCCAATTACACAGCTTCGGGAGTTGGATTTAAATATCAACTATTATCTAATTTAAATTTAGAATTGTTGTACACTAATTTTTGGAGATCAAGAAACGCAGGTTTGGGTAGTACATTTAACCTTGGAATTAAATTCTTAACGAAATAAAGCATTGAAGTCTTTTCTATTGATATTGTTCATTCTCACTTTGCAAAATTCAGTTGCGCAAACAATCAGTAGCGTTGAATTTGATGGGTTGACTAAAACGAAAGAAAGCTATCTTCGATCATTGATTGCTACAAAAGTCAGTGCAGTCTACGATTCTACAACAGTTGCTGAAGATGTTTTTTTATTGCGCAACTTAAACTTATTTTTCCATGTAGAATCAAGCGACTCTATTAATGCCGATTCTCTTATTCAAATAACTTTTCATATCAAAGAGGCCAATTACCTCTACCCTATTTTCGGAGTTACTGGATTTAAAGGACAATTGAAACTCACTGCAGGTGTCAATCAAATCAACTTTTTAGGACGAGCTCAAAATTTAGGCGTAATTTATCAATACTACGACCGTCATTCTATCGCTGTTTTTCATTCTCAAAAGCGGCATAGAAACAAACTCACAGGACACGATGCGTCTCTTTCAAAATATTCATCAGTAGAACCTTTGTACTACGATGACACAGTCAGTTCATTTAATTTTGATAATTACTCAGGATCTGCCGGTATCTTTTTTTGGCTAAACAATTACACTTCTGTTGGAGTTGGAGGTCAATATATGGTTGAAACTTTGGAACAGTTGGATGATGCTTTTGATTTTGGCGCAAAACAATTCACACTTTACAAAACATTGGGAAGAACAAGTTTAGAGTTCAATAAAATTGAATACATCTATGAAATGTTAGAGGGAGTCAATGCAAAACTTTATGGAGAATACATTGGCACCAAAAATCATCCAGAAGCAAGTTTTTTGAAGTTAACTTCTAAAATTTCGTGGTACAAAATGTTTGGGTACAATGGCAACCTTGCATTAAATACCAATTTTGGAATCGCAACCAATAACCAAAGTCCTTTTTCTCCGTTTGTATTGGATGGTTTAACTAACGTCAGAGGAATCGGAAATCGCGTTGAAAGAGGAACGGCAGAGTGGGTAGTGAATATGGAATATCGACACACCGTTTACCGCAATGATTATTTTGCAATTCAAGCCGCTGTTTTCACAGATTACGGAACCATCAGAACACCCGGAAAAATGTTTAACACTTTCTTTGAAAAACCTGAAATGCATGTTTATTCTGGTGGAGGCATCCGTTTTAACCTGAAAAAATGGTACAACACCTGTTTGAGAGTTGATTATTCTGTAAACTTGACCAATGCTAAGCAAAGCGGATTTACATTTGGGTTTGGACAATTTTTTTAGAATCCAAAACCAATATGCAAACCTAAACTAAGGTGCCAGTCTTCAATGTCGTAGGCTAATTCTAACAAAGGTCCAATGTGAAAATGTTCGCCAAGCTCAAACTCATAAGATGTTTCTCCATGAATTGAGAATCGTTGCTCTCTATTAGCTCCTTCAATCGTCATGCCTGGAGAAAGATTTACCACCCAGTTTCCAACAGGATTGTAAGCAACTACTGCACTAAACGTATGGTGATTATTTGGATCAAATATTTTCTCGTAAGCCAACCCAAGTCCAAACTTAGATTCTTTAATTTTTCTCACATAGTGCAAATGAATTGCGTAGTATATTTTTTCTTGCGCAAAGAAGTAGGCAGGCATATTAGCAACACCAATTTCATTTTTGTGGTGGTCGTGTGTTCCATGATCATGCTCTTCCTGTGTGAAAGAAAATGTTGAACAAAAAATGAAGAGAGAAAAGAGAATTGAGTTTTTCATTGTAGATATAACAAGTACAAAAATATCTATAAAAACCTTAATTGCAAACATCCTTATATCTTTGCATCATGATAAAACAACTCACAGCAATAATTACTCTCGCTATTCTAATAGTTTCTTGCACAAATCCGGAAGCAGAAGAATCCTTCTCAATTACAGTAAATGAGTATCCAACTATTTACATAGCAGACTTAAGAGAATTAACGGACGAAGAATACCCAGACAATCCAGATATTAGCATTCGTCACCCGAAATCGACGGAGACTGTGATGGAAAACATCTCTTTTGAAGAGAAGGGACATGCATTTGATATTATTGTTTACCCAACAAATCGTGAAGACGATACTGTTGTAATGAAAGACATTCATTTGATGGAATTTATTCCTTCCATTCCTCATTGTGCGAAAGGAGATGATTATATGACCTTGATTTCTGTTGTGAATCAAGAATGGAATCGCAACCAAGTTAAATGGACGGGAGAAGATTTAGCTGCTATTCTCCAAAAAGATTACACCGTAAATGGAGAAGTGATTTCTCGTGTTGATTTGGCAAGGAATTGTTTGAGTTCTTATTTATGGGAGTTATTTTTCTACACAAAAGTAGATGGAAAAGACCAAGTATTTTATCACGGTTGGTTTGACTTCCCTGAGAATTTGTACAAGCAATTATTTAAGAATCGTAATAACGATGATTTTGACAAATACGCTGCTTATATGGAGAATTGGAAAGATCCAGAGAATGCAAAACTAAATTTAGACTTGATTAGAACGATTGAATCTTCAAAAATGGTTTCTTTTGAAAATCATTCAGATGAGATGTATCCATTGCAAGGAGAACGAAAAAAGAAGAAAATTGCCATCATTTATCCAGAGAAGTTCTCAAAAATGTCTGATTTCCATACAGATTCAGCTTTGTTCGCCACCTTTTCTGAACCAGGATTCTATAATAGAGCAGACCCAAGACATACGGAATTAGGTCGGTTTTACACCTTGAAAGAAATAGAGTATCACGCAACAAAAACAACACACAGTGATAAGTTCGATGAGATAAAAATGATTTTTGAACGTGAGAACGGAGAACAAACACAGTTTCTTTTTGGAGGACTTTATTTTTCTACCTTGCCTCATTTGTCTGCGGAAGAATGCAATTCTGCCAATGCTTATTCTATGGGAATAGGAAACCACCCTTTCTACGAAGATTGCAATTCTCACGAAGAACACAACAGTATGGAGAGTCCCTATTTTGGAGTGTTGCTCGATGCAGAAGGAAACTGGTTAGACAGCCATAAAATTGGCATTGATGGACCGTTATTACATCTTGACAAAAAGAACCCAAACATCTTACACGTTTGGTTGCTCTCTTTTGAAAGACACGCTTTGGTTGGACATTATGTGATTGATTTGACTAAGACTAACTAGTCATCTATTCTGTGAACCTCCGTGATTTCATCTAATGCATGATAAATGAAACTAACCAGATAAAGCATTTCGTCACGACCTTTTTTTTGCCCTAATTTGGATACTACAAAGATAGATGCAGTGAGAATAATTCCTGCAGGAATGACCCACAACCAACTCATGTCATCATAATTCATCCATTTTACTAGTCCAAAAATTCCACCGAAAGTAGATGCTAGAAAAATCATTGCATACATAAAAACAAATAGTGTCCAAACCGTTTGTTGAGGACCAATTAAACAAGAAACAGTTGTGTAATCGTCGTATTCTTCCTCCTCAATTCGCACAGTCATTTCAGGTGACCAATAGTGTTGATCCTTTTTCTTTGATTTAACAAACAAGTGATGTCCTTCTCTTTCTCCTGTAACAAATTCATCATCAATGAGTTTATTTGCAACGTGCTCCATTGCTTTCTCAGGGTCATAATTGATTTTTAATTTAAACCTAGGACGAATTTCTCCAAGAATAGAATGATTGAGTCTGTTAAAAGCCATGTGCTAAAATAGGAAAAATTGTTGAGAGGCGAAATTGGAAGATGAGAGTTGAGAGTTGAAAACTGAAAGGTGAAAGGTGAAAGGTGAAAGGTGAAAAAAAAACAGTTTCTGGTTGCAGGATGAGATAATTCTTTCTAACTTAAATATTATTGTCCGATTAATATTTTTTCTCCACTTTTTTTGCCACGAATACACGAATGATTGATTTAAAAAATGATTTCCCCGAAGCGATAATTCTCTC
>JAJRQP010000022.1 GCA_024280195.1 Bacteroidota bacterium
AAAAGCAAGCTAAAAGAGCTTGTAATGGTTTTCTTGATAAAATACAGCCGTTTTAAACACATTCAGACGATGTAAATCCTAAAATGTAGGCAAAGTATTTATTCTAGCTTGGAAAATATCTTTCGTTAGAGGTTAAATATGTGCGATATAAATGCTAATTTTAAAAGAAAACGGGGTTTGTGCACAGACTCTCGTTGTATGTAATTGATACCCATGAAAGAAAGCCTGCTAATACTTTTTGTTTTATTAACGAACATTGCATTTAACCAAATCGTTGACTCCAAATGTGACTCGGTTTTGTATTCGGTGACATTTAACTCTGGTGATCACTCCATAAACACTTATGCTGATTCAGTCCTACAAATTATTCTGCTTGAAATTGACGAAAATGATATTTCTGAAATACAACTAGTCGGTCATACAGATAAGCATGGCTCCATAGAATACAACAAGGCTCTGTCTAAAAGAAGAGTTGAAGAGGTTGAGCGATTTCTTTTAGATTACCTCGATATTGAGCTTTCGACTGATTTTTATGGGGAATCTAAACCCAAAGATCTCGATACTACAAAGCAAAGTGATCAGTCTAACAGAAGGGTAGAGATAAAGTGTTTCATTAATTGCAATTCACCTGAGGACAATAACAATTCAATTATCTACCAACAAGATCAAAATTGTCACATTGATTCCTTCATCACAAACAACCACTATTCAAAGACTCTTTTAGGGAAAGACAATTCCTCAGTGTTAGTGATAGATTGGACACGAAGTATGTATACATATGGCTTGCAACTATTAAAGTGGTTCGAGATTAATGAAGGTTCGGCAAGTTTTGATGAAATTTTCATTTTTAATGATGGAGATGGAAAACCAACTTCAAAAAAAATGCGAGGCAGTACGGGAGGTATTTATAAAAGTGAGATGAATGATTTAACGGCTGTCATTGAATTAATGGAAGCAGTTGCTAAAAAGGGTACAGGTGGAGATTACCCCGAAAATTATATTGAAGCATTACTGGCAGCGGAAAGGGCATCCCCAAATGTTGATACACTAATTTTGATAGCAGATAATCGTGCTTGTATTAGAGACTACAAATTATTGGATAGTTTAAACTTGCCAGTGATAGTCATATTAAATGAGATAGATACAACTAATCGCCTAATCAATTATCAATACATCAATCTAATTGCTCAAAATGGCGGGCGAATAGTTTTCATGAATAGCTCATTGTCTAATATTAAGTTCAAAAACAATCAAGGTTTTAAACCAATCTACTTTAATGATACACTGATTAAACTCCCGAAAATCAGGGGAGATTTAGATGATGCTTATGAGAAAATTGCTCAAATGAAAAAAGAGCAAATGAAAACATCCATTCCACCAATATTACTTATTGATGGAAAAGAAACAGCTTCATGTTATAACAATGAAATACCAAACACTAATTATAAAATAGGCTGTGCTCTATGTAAAAAATATGACTATAAAATTAAGACGCACACAACTTTCCAAGTATAAATATACTTTCAGACAAAAAATTCAATTAAAATGGAGAAATAGATTAAGAGCGCGCTTCAAAGTCGTTGATTACAAATGGCGGAAGATAAAAAGCACGCAATGCAAAAAAATCAATGACAAAAAAGAAAGAAAGAATTGCAACAAAAAAAGAATTCAATGCAACAAGGAGAAGAGGACTTGCAAAAAGAATAAAATAAGAGCTAAAAAGAATCTTAAGAAGTTTAAGAAAAACAGAAGGAAACAGAATTGGAAATCATTTAAGAATTTTTTCAAATTCAAAAAATCTAAAAGCACCTCCAAAAAAACAACAAAAACGAAAAGTGAGAAAACACAATAAACGAATTAGCGAAAATGATGAAACCTAGAAAGATTGGGGGGAGTTTCGAAAGGGAATCTTTGGTGCGGTAAAGTCTATTCGTATGGCTCGGATGGTCCAACTTTATAAATGATCACACACATAACACAACCTAAATTCCATACGGGTTTTCGCTTCGGGAGTTCTTTTTTTGGATTAACAAATCTATTCTTAACTTCGGGAAAACAACATTAGTAAAGAGCCGCACGTTATTTAGCTCTGACTGTTACCTCTTCACCAACAACGTTCTTGCAACGATATTCCCATCACTCGCAACAACTATATATCTCCCTGATTCCAAGCTAGATACGTCAACCTTATTTGTAGTCGATTTTTGCACCAATGCTCCGGTAATAGAATAAATTTCAACCGTACTTAAACTGTCAAATCCAGCAATTGTAATGGAGTTTGTTGCAGGATTCGGGTGTATTTTCAGTTCTGTAATGGAGTTTTCTGTTAATCCTACAGGATCTTCTTTAACCATGCGAATATCATCTAAATAAAGTTTGAAACCGTTAACTGTTCGGTTAACAAAAGCAATATGAACAGTTTGGTTCACATAACCAGAATCAGAAAGGTTAACCTCTCTTAGTTGCCAAGATTCTAATTCATTGATAACAGAAAAAAGGGTATCGGTAAAACTAGAAATTTGCGTGTCGGTTGTAGAAATCAGTACAAAATAATCATCTGGAAAAGAAGGATCGTGTGATTTCGCTTCCCAAGATAAAATATTTCCATAAGCACCAATCGTAATTGGGGGAGTGATTAGCCATCTATCCGCTTGACCTGTTGGGTCGAAGAAGGAAGTTGAACCTACAATTGTGTCTGCACTATTCATCGGGTCAACAAGCTGAACCCATGCATTGTCAAAACCAACGATTGCTGCATCAGGCGTTAAACCGTCATTGTCAACTATCGTATAGGCAAGGGGAAGTCCCGCTTGAAAATCTTCATTGTAAACTTCTACTTGTGCGAAACTTTGGCTTGCTACAAGAATAAATATGGGTAATAATTTCTTAATCATAATTCAAAAATAGTTATTTCGATTTAACTAGCTAGGTTGATGAGGATTTCTTTGTATTCTTGGTAGAATTTATCAAAACGAATCAGTTTATCTTTTAAGAAACTGATGATTTTAGGAATATCTTCTTCCTGGTAGTAATTCAAATCGTTATCCTCCCATTTTATTCGAGAAATAAGTCTGTCATTCCAAAAATGACTTTCTTCATTCCAATTTGCTTCAAGCTCCATTTCTGTAGTCATAACGGCTTTTAATTCTGTCATTTGCTCCCATAAGATAGAACGAATCCCATCGTCTTTAGGTTGGATATCCATGCATAAACGAGCTCCCGTAGAATCAACCTCCATACGAAGGTAAACATCCTTGACATCAGTAGGGTAGTTGATCCAATTAATCTGTCTTCCAGAAACAGAGGTCTCTTTATTCATCTCCTTTCTGAAATCATTCCAAAAGGTTGCATTCTTCTCTTTAAGTTCTTCTTTACTCAGCATGGCAAAATATTTGCTTATGAATTGCAAAAATACGCTTATCTCTGTAACTCTTATCACATTGATTAAGTATTAATTAATTAAATTTGTAAAAATTAACAACAGAACCATATGAAAAAAGTAGTAGGAATATTTATTGTAGCAACTATGTTTGCTTCATGTTCAGAAGCTCAAGTTGAGACAAAAGAAATTAGCAACGGTAATAAAGTTCAAATCGCTCAGAAAGAAAAAATAAACAAAGTTGTTTCTGCAGCAGAATTCAAAAAACTATTAACGATGGAGAATATCCAGTTGATTGATGTGAGAACTCCAGGAGAATATGAAGGTGGGCATATTAATGATGCTGCAAATATCGATTATTTCTCTGATGATTTCAAAAACCAATTGGATAAATTAGACAGAAAGAAACCTATTCTTGTTTATTGTAAATCAGGAGGGAGAAGTGGTAAAGCTGCTCAAATGATGAAATCTTTGAATTTTGATGAAGTTTACGATTTGAAAGGTGGATATTCGAGATGGCCTTCTAAATAAGCCAGTCACATAAGTTTAAAAAGAGTACTCAATGGGTGCTCTTTTTTTTGGCTCGAAATTTGTTAATTTTTTGTTAACAAAAACTTCTGTACTTATGAAAAAATACTACACTATTTTTGTCATCATTCTATTGATGCAAAGCGTTTATTGCCAAAAAAACGATCAATTTGTTACTGATATTGCTTACCTCCCTGAGATGTTAATTTCTAGCAATAATACGCAAACTGCATTAGACTTCTATTCTATTAACATCATTGATTACCGCGTGTTTGGTGAGTCAATTCTGAGCTTAAAGAAAGAAAAAGGGCACTACTATATTGGAATAGAACATGACTCAAAGACTGCAGAAGTGTATCCGTTAGCAATTAAACGTCCTCGTTCTGTATTTATAGATTGTTTCAATAACGTTCATATTTTAAACGATAATTTTGCTTACCAAGTGTACATCTCCACTAAAGTAGAAATCGTTGAGCAAGTCAAATTAGAAGATTTTAAAAACTCAATAGAGAAGTGTTAAGGGGAGTTTTCAGATTTCCTTATTTTTGATAGGTTAAGCAATAACAACCAGCAATATACTGTTACGATGATTGATAAAGCTACGAGTGAATCATCCGTTCTTTTTAATGAAACAGATGAAGTTACACTGAAAAGTTTTGAAAAAGCACACTTAAATGATGGCTTTGGTTCCTATAGGGATTGGAATGCAGGACTTTTTTATCCATTCAAGAAATACTACCAATTCAGTAGGCAAAAATATGGATATAACCCTATTAGACAAAATTCTTCCAAAGGGGTTGATAATGAATTAGCAAATAGTAGAATGAACACTTTGATAAAACATGACTCTTATACGCCTAATTTTCTTACAGATAGGTATAGAAATCCGTACAGTAATAAAGTTGATTTCTTTGAAGATATGCTATTTAGATATATCAAATCCGTAAAAGTGAAAATTAATGTCTTTAAAATAGGAGAAACAATTGTGATTGTAGACCAATTAAATTCAGAAGTGAAAATTTACAATCAGATGGGAGTGCTTTTAAAAACGAATAGTTTAGATTTTTCTGGAGAAATCATTGAAATAATTCAAGACCCATCAACCGGAAAATTATTTTTCACCTCAGAATCCAATCAGTTATTCAAAATTCACAAATTAGATGTTAAAACAGGATTAACCTCTTACTCTGGTGGCTTTAAGAATATTTCTCTAACCAAATCAAGAAAAATATACGATGGTTGGATTTATTATCGAGTACTGAAAAATGGCTATCATAAATTGTATCGAACACGCTTAAGAAGCTAATTATTAACAGCATTAAACTAACAACTAATGCTAAAAGTCTATACTAGTCAGTAATTAGACTTATCTTTGTAGTTATGAAATTTACAGAATTGGGATTAATCCCAGAAATATTAACCTCGTTAAATAAACTAGGTTACACAGAACCAACACCTATTCAGCAACAAGCCATCCCTTTAGTACTAAACGGTAAGGACGTTTTAGGTTGTGCTCAAACAGGAACAGGTAAGACCGCTGCTTTCTCTATTCCATTGCTTCAATTGTTGCATGAGAGAAAAAACAGCACTAATAGAACACGACCAATTAAAGCGCTGATTTTAACTCCAACAAGAGAATTAGCAGCACAAATTGCAGAAAGTATAAACGATTACGGAAAAGGTCTTGGATTGAAACATGCTTTGATTTTCGGAGGTGTTAAACAAGGTCCTCAGGTACAACGTCTAAGAGATGGAGTTGATATCTTGGTTGCTACACCTGGTCGATTATTGGACTTGATGAATCAAGGACACATCAAACTGAATCAAATCGAATTTTTTGTTTTAGATGAAGCAGATAGAATGTTGGACATGGGATTCATCCATGACATCAAAAAAATTCTTCCGAAATTACCAGAAAGAAAACAGACGCTTTTCTTTTCTGCAACAATGCCATTGGTTATTGCAGATTTAGCTAAGAAAATATTATACAAGCCAGAGTACATTAAAGTTGATCCAGTTTCTTCTACGGCAGAAACGATTCAGCAAGTTGTGTATCACGTTTTAAAACCTGAAAAAAAGAATTTATTGAAGCACATTCTTCAAGATGAGTCCATTAAAAGTATGTTGGTGTTCTCTAGAACAAAAAGAGGTGCTGACAGACTGGCTAAGTTGCTAGACAAGGCAAGAATACCAGCTGCAGCAATTCACGGAGATAAAAGTCAAGGAGCTAGAGAAAGAGCATTGGCAGAATTTAAATCGGGAAAGAAAAGAGTTTTAGTTGCAACAGATATTGCTGCGCGTGGAATCGATATTGATTCTTTACAATACGTTTTAAATTACGACTTACCAAACGAACCTGAAACTTATGTTCATCGAATTGGTAGAACGGGTAGAGCAGGAGCAAGTGGACTGTCTATTTCTCTTTGTGATATTGACGAAAGGCCGTTTCTAAAAGATATCGAGAAGTTGGTCAATAAAAAAATTAAAGTGATTACTGATCATCCGTTTCCAATTACCGACAAAGCAATTGAAGAATACAAAGAGTTGCAGAAAAGTTATGAAAAAACAAACCAGAATAGACGTAGTGCTAATAAAAAACGTCGTGAAAATAATGGCGGAAAAAGAAGAAGGTAGTTAATTTTCTATTTTTGTCGTAACTTAAGTGACAGGAAGTATTGATTTATCTTCTTAATTTTAATGATTAAAACAGAATACTAATGGAACATACGATAATAGTGCAGAATTTAAAATGTGGAGGTTGTGCATCAACAATAACAAAAGGAGTTACATCTATTGATGGTGTCGACAATGTTAATGTAGATGTGGAAACATCAGCTATTTCTTTTACTTCGACCAATGATAGTATTGACAACGTTTTTGATAAACTAGCAAAAATGGGCTATCCTGTTGAGGGAGAATCTAATTCGTTAGGACAGAAAACGAAATCTTTTGTAAGTTGCGCAGTCGGTAAGATGAGTAATTAAGAAACCTATAACAGAAAAAAGGCGTTCAATTAAATTGAACGCCTTTTTTATTTCCTTAAAGAATTTTACTTCTTCTTTTTATTTTTCATTTGCTCCTGTTGCGATTTTTGCATTTGCTCCAATCTTGCTTGAAACTTAGACTTACCTTTTTTCTTCTTTGGATTTGCTTGAGCAGCCATCTTACGATTGGCCATTTTAAGCTTCAACTTCTCTTCGTCAACAAAGAATTTCTTGATTAATACCATGATCAATATCGAAATCAAGGTAGAAATGAAGTAGTAATAACTTAATCCTGAAGAATAGTTATTGAAGAAGAAAATCATCATGAAAGGGAAGAAGTACATAATCACTTTCATATTTGGCATACCTGGCTGTTGAGGCGTCTGCATGTTGCTACTGTTCAATGATTGGTAAATGAAAGTTGTACCAGCCATTAATAAAGTAAACAAAGAAACGTGGTCTCCGTAAGGCCAAATATTGAAGCCTAGGTTA
>JAJRQP010000360.1 GCA_024280195.1 Bacteroidota bacterium
AATTCTTACTGACGTAACTGCGCCAGTAGCAGACGTGGCTACTTTAGCAGATGTAACAGCAGAATGTTCAGTAGCAGCATTGACTGCCCCAACAGCGACAGATAATTGTGGTGGAGTAGTGACTGTAACAAGTGATGCTACGCTTCCAATCACAACTCAAGGGACAACAGTAGTTACATGGACTTACACAGATGGAGCAGGAAACACATCAACACAAGTACAAAATATAATTCTCACTGACGTAACTGCGCCAGTAGCAGACGTGGCTACTTTAGCAGATGTAACAGATGTATGTTCAGTAGCAACATTAACTGCCCCAACAGCGACAGACAACTGTGGTGGTGGAGTGACTGTAACAAATGATGCAACACTTCCAATCACAACTCAAGGAACAACTGTAGTAACTTGGACATATACTGACCAATATGGAAATACCTCAACTCAGTTGCAAAACGTTGTAATTACAGGTGGAATAGATGTTAGTACTTCATTAAGTCCTGGTGGAGCAACAATTACTGCTAATAATGGTTTTGCCTCATATCAATGGATTGATTGTAGTGATAATTCTGCGATACCTGGCGGAATAGGTCAAAGTTATACGGCTTCAGCAAATGGCAGCTACGCAGTTATAGTCACAGAGGGAAGCTGTAATGATACTTCAGTTTGTGTTATAGTAAGTACTGTAGGAATAGAATATTTAGAGATGAAGGATTTAGTTCTTTACCCGAATCCTCCACAAGGAACTTTGAATATCAATTTTGAGGGAGAAATTAAATCAATAGAGATAGTTGATATGTTAGGAAGAGTAATTAACCTACCAGTTTCTATTAGTGAGAAGAATGTTGATGTTTCAAGCTTGCCTTCTGGGAAATATATGACTAGAATTGTAACTGAAAGTCAACGAGTTTTCATTAAAGAGTTTGTTATTCAGAAGTAATGATAAATAATATTTGAGAGAAAGGGAGTCGAAAGATTCCCTTTTTTATGGACTTTATAAGTACTAGGTAGAGTTAATTCATGATATGATTCTTAATCAATCAAGAGTTTTGTTAAGAGTCAGATCAAGTGTGGCTGTATATACTGGTTTTTTTTTAAGATAAAATACATTTATACGTTCAACCGTTCGTTTATAAATCTATAAATTTTGATCAAATAAATACAATATTGAGGCAATTGCCGCACAACCCAATTCCAATTCTCTTTTATTTACGTTTTCAAATACATCGCTTGGCGCATGATGAAAATCAAAATATCGTTGTGAATCGGGAACAAATCCAACCAATGGAATTCCTTCGAACGTCTTCTTGAGAGGAGAGATATCAACTCCACCATATCCTTTTTCGAAGACATGCAAATCGTATTCTTTAAAAATAGGGGCAAAGGATGCAAGCAATGCAATTTGGTCAGCTGTTCCGTCCATGCTAAATCCTCTTGGTGCAAAACCACCTCTGTCACTTTCTAACGCGAGAATGTGATTTTCTTTGGTTTGCAATTTAGCCCATTCTGCATATCCTTTTCCACCTCGATTTCCATTCTCTTCATTCATAAAGAAAACTAGACGTAATGTGTTGTTGGGTTTGTAATTTAACTCTTTCAGAATACGCAAAGCTTCCAATGTATGCACAATTCCTGCTCCGTCGTCGTGTGCTCCTTCTCCGGTATCCCAAGAGTCAAGGTGTCCTCCGAAGGTAATGATGTTGTTAGCATTTTTACCTGTCAATTCTCCAATAACATTGTAAGAAGTTACATCTGGATAATCTCTGCAATCCATTTCTAGCACAAACTCTGCATGACCGCTAGTTAATATTTGAGACAACAATTCCGCATCTTGCGTAGAAATTGCAGCAGCTGGTATTTTAGCAATACTATCCTCATAATGCATTGTTCCGGTATGAGGGTGCTTGTCTATAGGAATACCTAAAGAACGAATAATGACTGCTTTTGCGCCTTTTTTTGATGCTTCAATTGCTCCTGTTCCACGTACAGGATAACAACCTCCGTAAGCTTTAAATGTTTGAATTTGTTGCTCATTCATTTCTTGATTGATGAAAACTATTTTTCCTTCAATTTTTGATTTTGGAGCATCCTTTAGCTCTTGTAATGAGCTAAAACCAATCAATTCACTTTCCATTTTCCCTGAAGTACCAATTGATCCTCCAAGCGCAAGCAGGTTGACTTTAATTAAAGAACCATTATCCATTCTAATCCAACCAGCTTCTTTTGTTCCACGTTCCCAATGAGGAACCGTGATTTCTTGCAAATAGACTTTGTCGAATCCATAAGATTCCATTCTTCGCTTACCCCATTCAATGGCCATTTCAGCTTCTGCAGAACCTGTTATTCTTGCTCCAATATCTTTGCATAAACTTCTTAAATCTTCATACGCCTTGCCTTCAGAAAGAGCAGTGTTATAAATAGAACGAATAAAAGTAGAGTCGTCCTGCGAGAAAAGAGAAGCGCTTAAAAGGATGAGGAAATAGAATAAGATGAATTTCATAAGTTGATTTTATGACCTAAAGTTACTATTTTATTAAATAGAATCAACCTCCAACTTTCAATTCTCAATTTTCCATTCTTATTTTTTCATTCTTCATTCTTAGATTTTCCTATCTTTGTTAAAAAATAGAATTAATGGCATTAAAATGTGGAATTGTAGGTCTTCCAAACGTAGGGAAGTCAACCTTATTTAACTGTTTGTCTAACGCGAAAGCGCAATCGGCAAACTATCCTTTTTGTACAATCGAACCTAATGTTGGAACAATTTCAGTCCCAGATGAAAGGTTAGAGAAATTGGAAGCATTGGTAAATCCAGAAAAAGTTCTTCCGACAACTATGGAGATAGTTGATATTGCAGGATTGGTAAAAGGAGCATCGAAAGGAGAGGGTTTAGGAAACCAATTCTTGGCAAATATCCGAGAAACGGATGCAATTATACACGTTTTACGTTGTTTTGAGGATGATAACATCATTCACGTGGATGGTTCAGTAGATCCTGTTCGTGATAAAGAAGTTATCGATATCGAGCTACAATTGAAAGACCTTGAAAGTATAGAGAAGAAGATTGGTACAATGGCTCGTGCAGTAAAATCAGGAGATAAAGATTTGATTAAAGAATATGAAATTGCACAGAAAATAAAAACAACATTAGAAGCAGGAGAATCTATCCGTTCAATGGAATTTGATGAAAAGGAAGCTGTTATTGTTCAAAAAATGCAACTGATAACTAGTAAGCCAGTTATGTATCTTTGCAATGTGGATGAGTCTTCTGTGAAAGAAGGAAACGCTCACGTAGACGCGGTAAGAGAAGCTGTAAAAGATGAAGATGCTGAAGTGTTAATCATTGGAGCAGCTATTGAAGCAGATATAATGGAATTGGAAACGTATGAAGAACGTCAAATGTTTCAAGATGAATTAGGTTTAGAAGAGGCAGGTGTTACACGATTGATTCGCTCAGCTTATTCTTTATTGAACCTAGACACATATTTTACTGCAGGTGTTAAAGAAGTTCGCGCATGGACAATCAACAAAGGAATGACAGCCCCTCAAGCTGCAGGAGTGATTCATACAGATTTTGAAAAAGGTTTTATTCGTGCAGAAGTTATGAAGTACAATGATTTTATCGAGTACGGCAGTGAGAATGCTGTGAAAGATGCCGGTAAATTTAAAGTTGAAGGAAAAGAATATATAGTGGAAGATGGTGATATCATGCACTTCCGTTTTAATGTGTAAAATGACGAGTAGTTAAGTAGCTAAGAATTTAAAGAAGCTAAGTAGCATTTTCCTCCTTAACTTCTTTCTTCTAATCTTCTTAACTCCTGAAAAAAATAATAATTATGAACATTCCAGCAAATAATCCAAATCTAAAATCGTGGGTAGAAGTACCTGCTAATTCTGATTTTCCCATTCAAAATTTGCCTTTTGGCATCATTCAAACAAATGGTGATTCTCCAAGAGTAGCATCTAGAATAGGTGATTTCGCAATTGATTTAAAAGCGCTTTTTGTTTTAGGATATTTTGATAACATGCCTTTCTCTAGAGAGGATTTTGATACAGACTCATTGAATGCAATGATGATGAAAGGAAAAGAAGGTACACGAAAGTTGCGTAATCGTCTTTCTAAGTTATTCTCAACAGAGCACGATGATTTACAAAAGAATGAACATCATGTTAGTCAGGTATTGGTGGCGATGTCTGAAGTGACTATGTTGCTACCTATTCAATCAAGAGATTACACAGATTTTTACTCAAGTGAGCAACATGCATTTAACGTAGGTTGTTTGTTTAGAGATCCGGATAATGCATTACTACCTAATTGGAAGCATATTCCTGTTGGTTACCATGGTCGTGCTTCGTCTATTATAGAATCAGGTGTAGCTATTCACAGACCAAAAGGACAAAAGAAACCACCTACTGCGGACGTCCCTGTTTTTGGGCAGTCTAATTTGTTAGATTTTGAGCTAGAAACTGTATTTTTCACTTATCAAGGTAAACCACTAGGAGATTCTATTTCAACAAAAGAAGCAGATGATTATATCTTCGGAATGGCATTGTTTAATGATTGGAGTGCAAGAGATATTCAAGGTTGGGAATACGTTCCGTTAGGACCTTTCTTAGGAAAGAGTTTCGCATCTTGTGTTTCTCCATGGATAGTTACTATTGACGCATTGGAGCCTTTTAGAATACCAGGACCGAAGCAAGATAATCCAAAAATTCTACCTTATTTAGAATACGAAGGAGAAAAGCATATAGATATTAAATTAGATGTTATTATTCAACCTGAGAATGGAGAGGAGAACATCGTTGGGCAATCGAATTACAAGTACATGTATTGGAATATGAACCAGCAATTGGCGCATCATTCTGTAAATGGTTGTAACATCAATTGTGGTGATGCAATGGGGTCTGGAACTATTTCAGGACCAGAGAAAGGGATGTATGGATCTATGCTAGAAATTTCTTGGAAAGGAACAAAGCCTTTTAAGATGTCTGACGGAACAGAAAGAAAATTCATCAACGATGGCGATACGGTTATTATGAGAGGTTTCTCAGAGAAAGACGGTGTGAGAATTGGTTTTGGAGAAGTTTCAACAAAAGTATTACCAGCTAAATAGAATTAATGAGCGAGGAGCAAAATATAGATCTAGAAAAGGAAAGGAAAGAAATTCTAAATGCCTTTCGTGGTTTATTGCGCGCCCATAAAAGAAGAACCAAAGAGGATACACGAATTATTCGTAAAGCATTTGATGTTGCAGTAGATGCACATTCTCACATGCGAAGAAAATCTGGAGAACCTTACATTTATCATCCGATTGCAGTTGCAAGAATTGCTGTTGATGAAATGGGATTGGGAACAACAGCTATTGTGTGCGCCTTGTTACACGATACAGTCGAGGATACGCACATCACACTCGAGGATATCGAAGATTTATTCGGGGCAGAGGTTCGGTTGATTATTGATGGACTAACTAAAATACCAGAAGTTTTTGACGAGACCGTATCCATTCAAGCAGAGAATTTTAGAAAGATGGTACTCACCATTTCTGACGATATACGTGTAGTTCTCATTAAATTAGCTGATCGTTTGCATAACATGCGAACTTTGGGAAGCATGCGGCATGACAAGCAACTAAAAATTGCTTCTGAAACTAAATTTCTATACGCCCCTTTGGCACATCGCTTGGGAATTTATGCTGTTAAAACTGAGCTAGAGGACTTGGCTTTTCTTTATACGGAGCCAAAAATTTATGAGGAGATAGAGAATAAGTTAAAGTCATCGCAAGATGCTCGAAATCGCTTTATCCGAAAATTTACTCTACCTATTAAGGAGTCCTTACTGCACGAAGGTTATATTTTTAAAATAAAAGTCCGAACCAAAGCTATTTCTTCTATTTGGAGAAAAATGAAAACCAAAGGGATTCCTTTTGAGGAGGTTTATGACATATTTGCGATTCGTATTATTGTCGATACACCTCCAGAACTGGAAAAACCGGATTGCTGGAGAATTTATTCTTTGGTGACTGATTTTTATCAACCTAGTCCGGATAGATTGCGTGATTGGATTTCTACACCTCGGGCAAATGGTTATGAATCATTACACACGACAGTAATGTCGAAAACAGGGAAGTGGGTAGAAGTGCAAATTCGTTCTAAACGAATGGATGAAATAGCCGAGAAAGGATTGGCTGCTCATTATCGTTATAAAGAATCGAAGAAAGGCGACAGTAAATTCGATCGTTGGGTTTCAGAGATTCGTGCGTTAATGGAGAATGCAAACATGGATGCAATGGATTTTGTGAATGAATTCAAATTGAATTTATTTACGGATGAGATTTACATTTTTACGCCAAAAGGCGATTTGCGCGTTTTACCTACCGGAGCAACGATTTTAGACTTTGCTTACGACATTCATACGCAAATTGGGGATAAATGTATCGGTGCTAAAGTGAACAATCGACTCGTTCCATTGAGTTATCAGTTAGAAAGTGGGAATCAAGTAGAAATCATCACTTCATCGAAGCAGAA
>JAJRQP010000361.1 GCA_024280195.1 Bacteroidota bacterium
GTATAAAGATGATCAATTGATGGTTTTTAAAAAGACCGACCAAGAAGGTTTTACTTCTGTTTATTACCAACGAGATGATAAAGGAAGAATCATAGAAGAAGAACACAAACGAGAAGTGTACGAAACCAAAGATGTGATTACGCAAACCTTGGTCTTTAATAAAGAGCGTTTTGAATACTTCGATTATGACCTGCAAACAAAAAGAACTAGGTTCAATAGTTATGATTTGCCTTACCTAGATGAATTCTTCAACTACAATGAACTAGGTTATTTGGTGGAGCGAATAGAGCGACAGAAAATGACATCTGACACCTACGTTTTTTCTTACGAATACAACGAAAAAGGATTATTGTCTGCCATTCGGAAATCAAGCAATAGGGAGGATGGTTTTCTAGAAGAATTCACGTTTAAGTACGATGATTTGGGCAATTTAATCGAAAAACATGTCTATAAGAAAGGCGTTTTCACAACAGACATTCAAATTATCTACAACAGTAAGACCAAACTCATTTCTTCCATTATCACTCGACAAGTGAGCACAGGTTATTTAACGATTATTCGATTCAATGATTTTGAGTATTTCCAGTAAAATTCTAACAGAAGTTGGTTGCCGATCGAAGTCAAGGTGCAACTTCAACCTTTCAATTCTAAGTTCTCACCTCTCACCTCTAAACAATTCTCCCCTCAATACCATTCTTAACTGTATCCTCTAATGTTCTAAACTCAAAATCCAGTTCATTACATATTTTCGAGTTATCGTACGAAAGATTACCAAACAAACTGTTAATTGTTTCTCTTGTGATTGACGGTTTTTTTCGTGTGAAGAACGAAGCAATACCTGCCAGAACCCGAACAGGTTCAACCATCCATTTTTTTACGGCAATCGTTGGTGATTTCACCTTGTTTTCTTGAGCAATAGCCGTCATCAATTCTTTAAATGATTGATTGCTACCTATGCATAAATAGCGTTGTGCGCTAATATCAGAATTCATCAGCCGAATCATTATTTCAGAAACATCTCTTGCATCAACTTGCGCATTGGATCCTGGAGGATAAAATTTCACTCCTTTTTTCATCGTTCTAAAAATAGTCAATGAACTATCGTTCCAATTTCCTGCTCCCAAAATAACACACGGATTGACCATTACCGCATTCAAACCTTCTTCAATTCCTCTCCACACTTCTTTCTCTGCAGAATATTTAGAGATGCTGTAACCACTTGTTGTTGGTGTATTTTTCCATTTGTATTGCTCAGAAATGATTTTGTGATTCTCTCCACCAATTGCAGCAGTTGAACTCACATAACACAACTTGTCAATGTCTTTTTCTAAACAAACGTTCACGATATTCCCCGTTCCTTCGCGATTGATTTTCATACAGTTATTGAAGTCCTTTCGGTAGAAAGAAACGAGTGCCGCGCAATGATAAACGTGCGTGCAGCCAGTCATTACTTCTTGCAGAAATGGAATGTCAAGGATGTCTCCTTGGTGCCATTCAATTTTATTGAATTGGACCTCCCAATCCTTTTTTAAATAATATTGAAACAGTTTTTTAAGTTGATCAATTTTCTTTTGAGAACGATAACTTGCCTTAATTGTGTCATTGGACTGTGTTAATTCAATCAATAAATGACTTCCTAAAAGTCCTGTTCCTCCGGTTACAAAAATCATAGGTTAAAGATAGTTCTTCTTAGAATATTAGATGGAGAATAGAGAATAATTACACTAATTCTAGTCAAAAATCAACAAACCCTCCTTTTCAATGATAATTTAACGGTTTTGAATTATCATACTTTTTGTAGAGTCGAAATAGCTTTCGTTACTTTGTGACTATGAAGAAATTATTACTACTACTTATTCTTCTTGGCGGAATGACGACTTCTTGTACTTCAGAATATGAAGAACGATTGGAGCAAGGAAAAGCACTAAAAGACAGATTAGAATTAGTCAAGGGTACAAGCTACTACATTTCAAATTCGCAACTTGCATCTGAAGTTATAGAAATCAAAAATGAAATTAGTCTTTTGGCTAAAGTTTCGGGAAATGAAGAGCTCTTTTTAAAAGAAGTTTTTCAAAATTAAAGTTCCAATTCACTGGTTGGATCCCAATAAACTGAATTTAATTTTTCAACCTTATCATTACTCACTGAAACTCCTTCTTTTTGAAGGAGTTTTTCCATTTCTGTAGGTGTAGAAAAGTGCATCTTACCGGTAAGCACGCCACTTCTGTTTACAACTCTATGCGCTGGAACGTCAGAGAAGTTATGCGCTGCGTTCATCGCCCATCCAACCATTCGACTTGATCTAGGAGAACCCAAATATTTAGCAATGGCTCCATAAGAAGTTACGCGTCCTTTTGGAATTAGCCTAACGACATCATAGACGTTGTGAAAAAAATCTTTATGTTTGTTGGGGATGGAAACCTCCATTACTCAACAGTTACCGATTTTGCTAAGTTTCTAGGTTGGTCAACATTACACCCTCTCATTACAGCAATGTGATAAGACAATAACTGGAAAGGAATCGTTGATAATAACGGAACTAACTGCTCATCTGTTTCTGGAATTTCAATTACGTGATCTGCAATCCCTTTAACAGTTTCATCTCCTTCTGTTACAACAGCAATAATTTTTCCTTTTCTTGCTTTAACCTCTTGAATATTACTCACCACTTTTTCATAGGATGTTCCTTGGGTTGCGATAACAAAAACAGGCATTTCTTCATCAATTAAAGCAATAGGACCGTGTTTCATTTCCGCAGCAGGATAACCTTCAGCGTGGATGTAAGATATTTCTTTCAATTTCAAAGCACCTTCTAAGGCCACAGGAAAAGAACTACCTCTTCCTAGATAAAGAGCATTTGTAGCGTCTTTGTATTGCTCAGAAATGAACTTAATTTTATCATTAGTGTCAAGTACTTCTTGCACTTTATTTGGAATCGCTTCTAATTCTGAAAGAAGTGTTCTAAACCTTGAATCACTAATTGTTCCTTTTCTCTTCGCAAGAGAAAGCGCCATTAATGTCAAAACTGTGACTTGCGCTGTAAATGCTTTTGTTGAGGCAACACCAATTTCTGGTCCTGCGTGTGTATAAGACCCTGCATCTGTGATTCTTGAAATGGAAGACCCAACAACGTTGCAAATTCCAAGGATAGTTGCTCCCTTTGATTTTGCTAATTCTAATGCTGCTAGCGTATCTGCTGTTTCTCCCGATTGAGAAATAGCAATTACTATGTCATCTTCATTGATTATTGGATTTCGATATCTAAATTCACTTGCATATTCAACTTCAACATTGATTCTTGCCAAGTCTTCAAATAAATATTCTCCAACTAAACAAGCGTGCCATGAAGTACCACAAGCAATCATAATGATGCGATTTGCATTGGCTATTTTCTCTTCGTAATCTTTTATTCCGCCTAATTTAACCCAAGCTTCATCAGCGTTTAATCTGCCTCTAAAGCAATCTGTAATAGAACGTGGTTGTTCATGAATCTCTTTTAGCATGAAATGGTCGTAACCTTCTTTTTCTAATGCTTCAAGATGCAATTCCAATTCTTGGATGTAAGGTGTTTTTGCAACATCATCGATGCTATAGAGTTTCAATCCTTTGTCTAAATCAAGAACGGCAATTTCCTCATCCTCCATATAAACCACCTTTTTTGTGTATTCTACGATAGGTGTCGCGTCAGAAGCACAAAAGAAATCATTGTCTTTTCCGATACCAACAACTAGAGGGCTACTTTTTCTTGCGGCAATTAATTGTCTTGGATTCTTTCTTGAAATCAAGACAATTGCGTATGCACCTACAACTTGTTGCAATGCTAAACGCAAAGCTTCTGCAATAGAAATGTCGGAGTTTTTATAAATGTCTTCGACTAGAATGGTCAAAACTTCAGTATCTGTTTCACTTTTAAATGAATACCCTTTGCTTTGCAATTCTCGTTTTAGTGAATCGTAATTTTCAATAATTCCATTGTGAATCATTGCAATTTCTCCATCTGAAGAAGCATGAGGATGAGAATTTATATCGTTTGGTTCTCCGTGAGTTGCCCAACGCGTATGCCCAATCCCAGCAGATCCTCCACGATCTTTGTCTTCGGTAAAGGCTTCTAGGTTAGCAACTTTTCCTTGTTTTTTATAGAGGTTCAATGCACCATTGTTCAATAATGCAACACCTGCACTATCGTAACCTCGGTACTCTAATCTTTTTAATCCTTTGATTATAATTGGGTAAGCTTCACGTTCCCCGATATAAGCGACAATTCCACACATATCTTTTGGTATTAGAATTCAGTATATAAAATACTCAATTTAGGTTTCTTTTTATTGGTTGAATTAGGTCCGTTGAAAATAATTCTTTCAGCGGAAGTACTATGTAAGACCGGCGAGAATACGAGTCCAGTGTTTGTTAGGTTGCCACTTACGATTGCTTGAACATAAGCTCGCAAATCAACAGTAAAACTTTTAGAAAAGTCACTGTAATTTCCAATTGCGTTTACACCAAATAAATCAGTTGCCCCTTCTTCAAGTGTCGTTGCGACAGAAATGTTGATTCCTGGAGAAAGTTTTCCAGCAGTTTGGAAACTTACAGGAAGCTCCAATGTTGCTTTATGAATCACAGCAGTTGCAGGGATATTATTGATTCCATCAAAACGAACAACTGCTCGGCTTCCAAACGATTGTGTGTAGAATTCAACCTGACCTGAAACAGTATCATTCATAACTGTCTCGACATTTGTTAATGAGTTATCAATGTCAACATGATTGAAATCTGCTGCGTTACTGCTAATCAAGAAATCAAAGGTTTTTGATTCTCCAAATTGACGATAATAAATCGTTAATTTACTTAATGGATCGGTAAGGTTAAAGTAAGCAATACCTCCTGTTCCTGATGCCTGAACACCATTGTTGGTTTTAACATGTAAGCCTTTAAAGTAAGGAGTAAAAGCAGCGTCATTCACAAATGTACCCGTTGCCGCATTAGCCTCTATCATTAATGTTCTAGCAAGAACAGTATCTAACGGTATTCTTAATTGTGAATCTACAGTATCACTTCCGATAACAGTTATGTTTTGGGTATTAAATTCAAAGTTATTAGAACCTAAAACAAGGTTACTAAGATTTGCATCTGTTTTTGATTGAAAAGAGTAGTAAGTTGAATCAATGAATAATTCTTCACCTATTTCATATACTTCTACATTTTGAAATCCTGGAGTTCCGTAAGAGCCGATGTATTCTATTCCTAAAACCATAGAGTCAATGATAACACTGTCTAAGTTTCCAAAATCAGGACTGCTTCCAGAAAGTAAGACCTGCGTATAAAATTCGGCGTTATATGTTCCGAAAACTGGATCGTTGTATGAGCCTAATAGTGTAAATGGCGCATTGTCAGATATGACAGAATCATCAAAGTAAGAAAACGTTTGCAATGAAAACGTATCTATACCAGAAGAACCTAGTAGTTCATTTTGGTCAATGGTGTTTTGGCCAAGTAGGTTTTCTTTTTTCTTGCACGAGACAATTAAGAAAACACTTAATAAAAAAGTAGCGGAAAGTACAAGACCTTTCCGCCACAATGCAGTTTGATTATTAATCATATTATATGAGAACTTCTGTATCAATTACTTTATCTAAAAATTCTGAAATCTCTTTTACTTGATGCTCTTCTGCTACGTAATCTAACTTTTCACAAGTTGCATCATCAAAAATTGCTTTCAATTCTGGTTTCAATTCTTCACTACCAACGATTAATCCGTCAGCATATTTTACAGCTGCCTTAGTTAAGTTTTCAAAGTTAGGCTCTGAAAAAGAAGCTAAAACATCATCATTGAATCCATCAAATTTAAGTTTTTCAACAAAACGCTTGTCCCAATTATTGTTAAACCCATCATTAAAGAGGTTGTAAACAACTTTTGTGTTGGCAAAATGAGGTTCGTCTTTATAGATGTTCTTTAAATACATTGGCATTAAAGCAGTCATCCATCCACTGCAGTGAATAACGTCTGGTTGCCATCCTAATTTTTTTACAGTCTCTAAAACACCACGACAAAAGAACATCGCTCTTTCATCATTGTCTTTGTGTTCTTTTTCTTTATCGTCAACAACCGTACTCTTTCTCTTAAAGTACTCTTCATTGTCAATAAAATAAACTTGCATTCTTGCTGCAGAAATGGAAGCAACCTTAATGATTAACGGGTGATCTGTATCATCAATAATTTGATTCATTCCAGATAAACGAATCACTTCATGTAATTGATGTCTTCTTTCATTAATAACTCCGAAACGTGGCATAAACACACGAATTTCTTTTCCTCCCTCCTGAACACCTTGTGCTAAGTTTCTCGCAGTTAAGCAAACCTCCGATTTTGGTAAAAATGGGGATACCTCTTGTGAGATAAATAGTATTTTCTTTTTCTCCATGAATTGTTTATTAATAAAACGAATACAAAAATATACAAAAAAAAGTGAAACTTCAACAAAAACACATAGTTTTGTTGCTTTGAATAATAGTTAAAATGGTAGATTCTAAGGTATTTACATCAGTTGATTCTTTAAGAGATGAAATTCTGAGTAGAGGAACAGGACAGAAAGTTGGTTTTGTTCCTACGATGGGAGCATTGCATCATGGGCACATGTCTTTGGTTAGAAAAGCATACGAATACGCAGAAATAGTTGTAGTTAGCATCTTTGTCAACCCTACGCAATTCAATAATTCGAAGGACCTAGAAAAGTATCCAAGAACACTGAAAGCTGACATTGATTTACTGTCTAATGAAGGTGATGTAATCGTTTTTGCTCCAAGTATTGAAGAAATGTACCCTCCTAATTATAAAGAAATTGAACTGAATTTAGGTGATCTCGCAACTGTCATGGAAGGTAAGTTTAGAAATGGACATTTTAATGGAGTTGTCAATGTTGTGAACCGATTATTTGAAATTGTTCAACCCAACTTTGCATTCTTTGGACTAAAAGATTTTCAGCAACTGTCGATTATCCAATTTATGACGAAAGAATTGAAATTGCCATTGGAAATTATTGGTTGTGAAATTATTCGAGAAGAATCCGGTTTAGCAAGTAGCAGTAGAAATGCACGACTTTCTGAAAAAGAAAAGGATGAGGCTGTGATTCTCTCAACTGCTCTCAGAGTGGCAAAAGAATTGGCTACTGTTTTTCCTCCAATTAAAGTGAAAGAAATAATTTTTGGAATTATTAGACGTTCTAGCTTAGAGCTAGAGTATTTTGAGATTGTTGACCCAATTACCTTGTTGTCGATTTCAGAATGGGCACCAGGCAGTCAAGCGTGTATCGCTGCTTATTGCGGTGAGGTTCGTTTAATTGATAACATGCAATTAACCAGTGCTAAATAAATGAAAGATCAACTCATTAAAATACTAAAGATTGTCATTCCAATTGGAATCGGTGTTTACCTGACTTGGTACTTTTTTAACGGACTAACCGATCATCAATTAAATCAAACTAAATATGCTTTTTTTGATGCGAATTACTTTTGGGTGTTCTTGGGGTTATTTACCGCTGTTTTAAGTCATCTAAGTCGTGCTTATCGCTGGTTATTTTTGCTAGACCCCCTTGGTTATAAACCCAAACTTTCCAATTCGTTTTATTCTGTAATGGCAGGGTATGTGATTAATTTTACCGTCCCTCGATCTGGAGAATTTGCCCGTGCAGGTTTGATGGCTACATACGAGGATGTTCCTTTTGAGAAAGGATTTGCAACAATTGTGGTTGAACGTTTGATTGATGTAATCATGCTTGGAATAGTTTTTTTCATAACAGGTGTATTACAAACACAAACTGATGAATTTCAGGAGATTACAAAGGATGGGACAGGTCAAGAATCTTCTAATTTGATTTGGTACATTTTAGGTGCAGGGTTTATTTTTGGAATCATTGGTTTGGTTATTTATTTCAAAAGCAAGAAGGTTAATGCATTCGTGAATGATAAAATCAGAGGGTTTTGGGAAGGTTTAAAGTCTATTTGGACGATGCAAAAAAAATGGGCATTTATCTTCCATACTATTTTTATTTGGACATGTTATGTTGGATCAATTTGGATGTTTGCGCAAGCTTTCCCAGAGACATCTATGATGGAAGTCGGATGTGTTTTTGGTGCTTTTTTTGTTGGCGCAACAGCTATCGCATTACTGCCTGGAGGAATAGGAATCTACCCTCTTTGGATAACGCAAGTTTTACTTATTTACAACATTGATTTTGCTGCGTTTGGTATTTTTCTATGGGTGGCACAGACAGTCTTAATTGTTGTTTTAGGCTTAATTTCGTTGTTTTTGATTCAGCGAGGAGAAAGAGATTCGTTGCACTCGTAGACTCACTCACTTAGTGAGTTTTAGATACGCTCGGCATCTCGGCTTCGCTCGATGACCGGCGCATCTAAAAAAAATCAATATCTTTAACCCATGATTACGCGATTCGATTACATCCAGAATAAAATTCTCTCGCACGAAGAGGCAAAAAAACGGATTTCTACCTGGCGTTTAAAAGACGACAAGATTGTTTTTACGAACGGTTGCTTTGATATTCTCCACAAAGGACATGTTTCTTATTTAGCACAATCTGCAGAATTAGGAAACAGGTTGGTTGTTGCTTTAAATACAGACGCTTCGGTAAAACGTCAAGGGAAGGGTGATGATAGACCAGTGAACGACAATGATGCAAGAGCAATGGTTCTCGGAGGACTCGGTTTTGTAGATGCAATTGTGTTCTTCGATGATGACACACCTCTTTCTGTAATTCAAGAATTACAACCGGACGTCCTCGTGAAAGGAGCCGACTATGATCCTTGTGAAACAAATGCAAGTTCTAAAAAATACATCGTTGGTTCTGACGTTGTTAAGAACAACGGCGGAGAAGTTATTGCGATTCCACTGGTAGAAGGTTTTTCTACGACTTCAATAATCGAAAATTTAAAGAAATAAGAATGAGAATCCTTTTGACTTGTGTATTATTTACAGGCTTTATTTTTATAAGTAATTCTCAGAGGATATTCATTGATGCCAACTTAGAGCAAAATTTAGATTTGTTTCAACTAAGAGAACCACTCCGTTTGTGGTTGGATTTTTTGCGTTCGGACGATGATGCTGATGGTTCAAAGTATTGGAATCAACATGAAGTGGATGAATTTGGCGAAAATGATTATTTTCAATTGAATGATTTAGACTATTTTGATTTAGGGGATAAAATTAAAACACTTCAATACGGCACCATAGTTTTAAGCATTACTAAGATTGATTCTTTGTATAAGATCATGTCTCAACTTAAGTTTGATTACAGTGATAGTATAACTATGACCCCTTTTATTTTTCACGTGTATGCTAAAATTGACAAAGAGTCAGGTAGGTTGCAATTGTACAACCCGTTTCCTATTAATAAGGCCCTCTATACGAAGTCTAAGAAGGTGGGGGGCATAACTTATGTTTTCTCAAAAGACCATCACTTTAATAAGCGGTTGGCTATGAAACAGAGTAGGGTTTTAAAACGAGTTGCTAAAGAGTTTAACCTTGGCTCTGTGAACTATACTTTCTTTTTTGCAAATAATCGGAAGTTATATTATGAAATGAGAGGCTATGATTTTCATTTTGAAAATATTGGTGCGGAGCATCCATCAGGAAAAGCAGACTTGAATAAGAATGAGGTTTACTCCTTTGGTAGTAATGAGTATTATCCTCATGAGTTATTACATTTATTAATCAATCCGAAATTCAAAAATGCTCATTTATGGTTTAATGAGGGGTTTGTTACCTATTTTGGACAAAGTAGGGGTAAGTCTTTAGATTGGCACATCAAAAAATTGGCGTTACATTTGAATTCTCATCCAGAGTTTAGTTTTTCGAATTTACTAGAGCTAAAAAATCTAGACGACATGACCGATTATCGTTATGTTATAGGAGGTTTATTTATTAAAATTGCCTATAAAAAAGGCGGCGCAGAATTAGTTGCTCAATTATTGAACGGAGGCAAGTCCGAAGAAGAGTTTTATAGTTCTCTGTCAATAGTTTTTGATGTTCAGAAATCAGAGGTTGATTCTTTTATTAAAAAGGAACTCGTTCGAGCATTAGACTAATCCAACACTCGAACACTCCAACCTGTCTACCGAAAGGCAGGAGCTCCAAAACTCCTCTCTACATCATCGTCCTATTCGATTTCAAAAATACCACATGCGCTTTTGGGTCAGTTCTCGTGATTAACTCTTCTAATTTTGCCAATTTACTCGTGTTTTTGGTCACTAAAATCATTTTCTCATCCGAATCATGGTGAATTAGCTTCACGCTTTCTCTTGTGACTTGTGTAGATTCTAAAATCTCCTTTTGAATTTCATTATTGCGCTGAGAGAACACCAAAACTGTTTTTGTTTGCACAGCTTTCTCTTGGTAATAATCGATTGTTTTGCTAATCGTGAAGATGGCAATCACAGAATAGGCAGCCATCGTGTAGTCGTTAAAAATCACAACACCAATGAGAACAATCAGTCCATTGATTATTAAATTTAGCTGACTGAATGACAGCTGAACGTACCGTTGGAATAGTTTCACAAGGATGTCGTTTCCTCCTGTTGTTGCGTTTGCAGAAATGACAATGGCAACTGAAACACCGATTAGAAGACCTCCAAAAACAGAGGATACTAAGACATCGTTTACTATTATTTCTCCATTGGTTAAGAAAAGTACCAAATCAATTCCAAAAGACACGGTTACCATAGAAAAAGTCGTTTTTAGTCCATTTTTACGACCGAGCAACTTAATGCCGAGCAGTAAAATTGGAATATTGAGACACATGGCAATAAATCCTACGGATAAACCTATTATTTCATGGATGGCGATGCTTAAACCAAAGATACCTCCTGGAACTATATTGTGAGGAACAATAAATAATGCATAACCAATTGCAAGGATTGCTGATCCCAACAATACTTTTGCATAACTCTTCAATTCTTCTCTTGAGAATTGTGGGTTTTTAATTCTTTGTGCTATTCTTGCTCTTACTGAGCGTGTATTATTTTTCATTTTTTTTTTAGAAAAAAGAAATTAGACATAAGGCAAGAGTTAAGTTGACTCTTGCCATTTTCTAATTTCGGGTATAAAAAAAGTCCCTTTGAATTTTTATTTGTATCAAAGGGACTGGTCAATAATTTATTATTTGCAGTTATAAGATTGATACAGAAGGATGCCAATGACATCTATGCATGGGCATATTCTTCCAAACGGTGGGTGTTTTAAATTCTCTCATTACTAATAGTTTTAATCAAAAAAAAAGCGTTCATCTATTAAGAGAACGCTAGCTAAATATTGTCAAATATTCATACACTATGTCCTCTGGAATTGCTTCCATGGCATATAACAATTAAATATATGTTTTTGTGTATTCGTATTCATGGGGCAAATGTAGGAAGATAAATTGAGTGGCAAGGGATTTTACAATTATTCTTATATTAAAAGGAGAAATAAAACAAAAGCAAAGTTCTCTTTTTGAGAACTTATTATGTATATTTGTAAATAGTTAGCTAATGAAACGAATTATAGCAAAAAGAACGCTAAGAGAATTTTGGGAGAAACATGCTGATTCAGAGCAGTATTTAAAAACATGGTATGAGACAGCAAAAGGTTCAAATTGGAATTCTCCAAAAGACATTAAAGAGACTTATATTAACGCAAGTATTTTAAAAGGCAGTAGAGTTGTTTTTAATATAAAAGGGAATTCGTACAGGCTCATTGTAAAGTTTAATTACGAAAGACAGTGGGCATTTATAAGATTTATTGGAACGCATGTCGAATACGACAGGATTGATGCCGATACAATTTAAAAGATAGAATGATGGAAATAAGACCAATAAAAACAGAAAAAAATTATCAATCAGCTTTGAATAGGTTGGAGTTAATTTTTGACGCAAAACCAAACTCAAAAGAGGGTGATGAAGCAGATATTCTTTCTTTATTAATAGAGAGTTACGAGAACAAATATTATTCAATTGATTCACCAGACCCAATTGAAGCAATTAAAATCCGTATGGAAGAAATGAATCTTAAACAAAAAGACTTAGTAGGTGTTATAGGAGGAAAAAGCCGAGTTTCTGAAATTTTAAGTAAGAAAAAGAAATTAACCGTTGAAATGATTCGAGAATTGGAGAAAATGCTACATATTTCAGCAACTGTTTTGGTGAAGAATTATAAGTTAGGATGAATACCGAAAAGAATAATATTTTAATTGATAACGAAGTAAAGAGGCCTGAACAATCTGTTGTGAGAGAAACAATTCTTTGGTGGGAGCGTCGAAGATATATTTATAATATAATTGTTGTTGGGTTTTCTATATGTTTAATTTATGCTTACTGGAATTATCCTATGAGGTCAATAATTGGAACAAAAGATATTATTAAAGAATTCGTTTTTTATACAATTTGCCTAAACTTAGGCTACTCTTTGGGATGGATGTCGGGTTTGTTAATGCACTATGTGTATAAAACAGAAAGTCAAAGTGAGGTTTACAGATGGGCTTTGCTTATTGTCGGAACCTTGTTCTCGTTGATAGTTGTATTACTTGGTTATACATTTTTGTTTGACGTTTTATTTGCCGATTAGCATGAAATTATTCGCAACACTATTTTTTGTAACCTTTGCTATTTCTTGTAGCTTTTCAGTCAAAGTCGATACACCTACAAAAAGCATTAACGAAATTACATGCACGGATAACTCCTGCATAGGAACTTATTATGGACCTGAATTTATTAACGGTTCAGATGTTGCACATCAATTTTCGAATATGATGTCGCAAGTAGTTGGTGACAAATTAAAAGAGCTTTATGCAAATAAGGAATTCTCAAAAGTAAATTTTGGAGAAATCAAGATGTCTACAAAAGGGATGGGGTCAGGTACAGTAACTTATGAGTTAAC
>JAJRQP010000362.1 GCA_024280195.1 Bacteroidota bacterium
CGTTTTATAAATCGCAGGAATAGACTTCGTGTATGCCAATTTCAACGCATCTTTGTATTGTGAGATTGCCTGTTCCTTGTTCTCCAAACTATTCTTCCAGACACTTAGTGCTCCCAGTTGAGAAATACCGTATTCTATGTAGTAAAACGGAACCTCAAAGATATGCAATTGACGTTGCCAAGAAGTTGCAAGAATGTCTTCGTTGCCAGTCCAATCAGTTCGTCCTGTTCCATATTCAGAAGAAAGAGCTAACCATTTAGCTGTTCTTTCGTCATTTGTGTGTGTATGATTTACATACAACCAATGTTGAAATTCATCTACTTGAGCAATCCAAGGCAGTAATCGAATAATCGTTTCTAGTTGTTCCTTCTTTGCACGTTTGTAATCTTCTTCATTGCTGTAGAATTCTCCCCATTTTTCCATAGAAAGTAATTCCATCGACATAGAAGCGAGTTCTGCAACCTCAGACGGTAAGTTTTTAAAACCAGTGAATTCTAATTCTCTCGATAAGAAAGAATGAATTGCATGACCTCCTTCGTGAACCATTGTGACAAGATCTCTATGAGAACCGACAGCATTCATAAAAATGAATGGAACACCAATTTCATAAAGAGGATAGTTATAACCTCCAGGTGCTTTTCCATCTTTAGAATCTAAATCCAAATGCTGCATTTCACGCATCGTCGCAAGGCAATCACCAAAGTAAGGATCAATTTCATTGAACATAGTAATTGTACCGTTTAATAAATCATCCCCTTTCTTAAAAGGTTTTAGAGGAGATTTACCTTCTGGATCTACATCTGTGTCCCAAGGCATAAATTTATCTTTACCTAGTTTTTTTAGACGTTCTTCCTGTATTTTTTTAACCAAAGGCACAATCTCAGACTTAACCGAAGAATGGAAGTCCTCACAGTCTTTTACAGAATAATCAAAACGTCCCATTGCCACCATTTTGTAATCTCGAAAGTTTTCAAAACCTGCGTTTATTGCTATCTGATGTCTTTTCTTCAGGAGAATATTAAACAAGTCATTGAATTGATTAAAATCTTCTCTTCGTCTATTTGCAATTTTGTTAAAGACAGTCTTTCTAAGTTCTTCGTCGGTTTCTTTTAGTAAGGTTGCAGCTTTTTGCATGGTCAATTTCTCGCCGTCGTGCTCAATATTTTGTTGCGCAGAATAAGCTCCAAACTTTTGACTTTCTTCCGATACTTCTGAAAATAAAGAGATATTTTCTTCTCTGTATAACTGAATCGCTGTCTTTACCTTTCTAAAAAGGATCTTAAATGCTTCATCATTCTCTAATTCTTCTGTAAATGAACAGTCATTTAATTTGTTGTTCAACATGTCCTCAAAAGGAGCAATTTTCGGCTGGATTTCAGAAGTGAAAAACGTGTATGCTTTACTTAATTCCTCATCCTTTGTATTGATGGTCATTTTAATGTAACGCCAAGCAGCATCTTCTTCGAGAATTGCTTCCAATTCACTTTGGTCTTTTAGCCATCTTAGAAAACCTTCTTTTGTATCAATGTTTCTTTCAACCAAATCTTTAAAGTATGGTTCGATAGAATTCCAATCTTCAATCTTTAAGTTTTGATCCACAAACGATCGGGTAGGGCGAGTTATTTTCATATTATTAAGGCAAAAAAAATCTCGACAGAATCGAGATTTAAGTTAATTATTGTTGAACTATTTAGTTTCTTTCTTGACTGCTTTCTTTGTCGTAGTTTTTTTTGTTGCTGCTCCTGTAGAAGTCTTCTTTGCTGGAGACTTTTTAACGGGTGCTTTTTTCGCCGTCGTTTTTTTCTCTTTTGGCGCATCCTTCTTGGTAGGAACCTTTTTGGTTTCTTTCTTCTCTTCTTTGATTACACCTGCTTTAAACAATTGATTGTACCACTGGAACAACTTCTTGATATCAGAAGGATAAACTCTTTCGTCATCATAATTAGGAAGAATGTCGACAAGAAACTCTTGCAATGTACTAATGTCTTCTTTATGAGAAGGTGCAGCCTTGTTTCCAATTTTTGCAAGAATGTCAGAATAAATATCTCTTAAAGGCTTATCTTCTTCTAAAGTGTAGATGCTAATGTCATCTAAAGCGGAAATTCTATCCGTAGAATAAGCTGGAAATCTTTTCTTGTCGATTAAAGATTCTACAATAATGCTATTCTTTCCTTGTGCAATAACTTTAAATAATCCCGGTTTTCCTGAGATTGAAATAATACCTGATAAGTCCATTCTTTTATTTTTGAAAGTGTAAAAATAGAAATTCTTGTAAACTCCTACTATAATCTGACAATTTTTGATGTATAAACACCCTTATTTGTATTTATTCTAATAAGATAGTTGCCTGCTGGTAAGTTTTCTAAGCTATATGTTGTTTCTCCCAATTTATCGATAGTGCATATTTTACCTTGAGAGTCAACTATAAATATTGAAGAGATATCCCCATCAAAATCAATCTGAATAATTGAATTAGTTGGGTTTGGGTAACTCGTTATTAAATGATCGTTTATTTCTTCTATACCAACCGAGAGGATAAGAGGAGAGGAGAATGCAGAACATCCATCCATATTCGTGTAAAGAACTTGGTAAGAACCGTAAGGGGCAGATGCTGTATAATCTTGATTTGTCGCTCCAATTATTACTGTGTCATTGAGGTACCATTCATTCCCTGTGGTTTCTGAGGATGTTAATGTTGCAGTTTGCCAATCACTCGTTATGGTTGGAGTAATGGCTAGACTCTCCTGTAATAAGGTATTCAAAGCATGTGCTTTTCCATAACCGTAAGCATTGTTGGGTGTTGTACCAGAATATGAGTCAGCGTAAGCTTGCGAATGCAGATCACTCAAAAAATTGAGGTAAGTTGCTCTATTACATCTTTCGAGGTACAAGGCAGCGATCCCTGCAATAACTGGAGAGGCCATTGAAGTTCCTCCATTTGTTGCGTGCCATCCTCCTGAATCTACTTTGTTATAGTTTGCTGGGTTACTTAAAAATGTAAATGGTACTGCACACAAAGAAACATCTCCAGCTGCAGTTATATCTGGTTTTGTTACATTATGTCTGTTTGGGCCTTTACTAGAATTTGGGCTTAATTTTTCTGGTGGTGTTGTGTCAGCATTGGTATAATTGTTTAAATTAAAATCAATAAAGGAAGCCCTATTTCTCATATTAGCTACAGAAACAACCTTTTCAGAACAATTCCATGAAGAAACAATCGATTGATTGGCATCCGGTTGAATGTAATAAATTGAGTCAGGAAAAATAGCTAAACTAGGAGCATTTAAAACCATATTGTTATATCCAAAAACAGAACCACTCCATAAATCAAATGAACCTGAGCCTGTTGTTTCAAAGCGATAGTTGTAGGTTGATGAATCAAC
>JAJRQP010000363.1 GCA_024280195.1 Bacteroidota bacterium
AAGAGAGGTAGGGCTCACTTCGACAACACTGCGTTCGCACTCAGTATGAACTTCCCGTCCCAATTTGATTTTCAAGCAAACATATTTCACAAAAAAAAGCCTCATCTTACGATGAAGCTTTTAAAATGGGTAGAAGATGGGGCTCGAACCCACGACCCTCGGTACCACAAACCGATGCTCTAACCAACTGAGCTACAACTACCATGTTGCGAGTGCAAAGATAGCTATTTCTTTAAATAATTGAATAATCCAAGCAATATTTTTTAACTTTATATGTAATTAAATCAAATTGAATGCTTTATGATTAGAAAAGAGGAGGTTGTAAAAGAATTTGAACAAAGAATATTTGACGAATCCTACAAAAGAATCTATAAGTGTTTGTCAATGATTGATGAGAAGCAACTTTGGGATTCTCCCAATGGAAACATTCCATCTATCGGCTGTCTTATTCTTCACTTATGTGGTAATGCTCGACAATGGATTCTCTCAGGGCTTTGTGACATGCCTGACAATAGAAATCGTGATGATGAATTTGTGATTCATAGAAATATACGAAAAAGTGATTTTGTTTTTCTCTTGGAAAACTTAAAAATGCAACTCAAAGATAACTTAAGTGATATGCCAGAATCACAGTTGGTTAAGCAAACTAAAATTCAAAGCTTTGAAGTGTCAGGGTATTCTGCAATGACACATGTTATTGAGCATTTCTCTTATCATACAGGACAAATCACATTCTTGGCTAAATTATATACCAATGAGGATACTAATTATTACTCAGGTTTAGATTTGAATAGCAACAATCGACTCAATTAAATAATTTACTTTGTGTTGTTAATAAACAATACTCGTTCAAGCTCATTAATTCTCATATTACTCGTATTTTCGCAAGAAATATTTAACTATGCTAAAAGTAGGAGTTCTTGGTGCCGGTCATTTGGGTAAAATCCATATTCGTTTATTATTAGAATTAAAGAATCAATTTGAATTCGTTGGGTTTTATGATCCAAATGAAGACAACGCCAATCTTGCCATTGAAACATTTAATATTAAAAGATTTGATTCAATAGAATCTCTTCTGGATGAAGTTGATTGTATTGATATAGTTACTCCAACGCTTTCGCATTTTGATTGTGCTTCTAAAGCTTTGAGAAAAAGTAAGCACGTATTTATTGAAAAACCAATTACAGAAACGGTTGCTGAAGCAAAGGCTTTAATTAACCTTGCCCATGAAGCTGGAGTTAAAGTGCAGGTTGGTCACGTAGAAAGATTCAACCCAGCATTTCAAGCAGCGGTTCCATATATTAAAAGCCCAATGTTTATTGAAACGCATCGGTTGGCTCAATTCAATCCAAGAGGAACTGATGTTCCAGTTGTCTTAGATTTGATGATTCATGATTTAGATGCTATTTTAAGTGTTGTTCCTTCGACAATTAAGCGAATTTCGGCTTCTGGTGTTGCTGTTGTGAGTGATACTCCAGACATTGCTAATGCAAGAATTGAATTCGATAATGGTTGTGTTGCAAATTTAACTGCTTCAAGAATTTCAATGAAGAACATGCGTAAATCTAGATTCTTTCAGAAAGATGCATACATCAGTGTCGACTTTTTAACCAAAGAATTGGAAGTCGTGAGAATGCAAGATATTGAAGGAGAACCAAATCCTTTCGACGTTGTATTTGATATGGGAGAGGGAAGGCCTGTTAAGAAAGTTCTTTTTGACAAACCTGACATCGAAGATGTAAATGCAATTAAAGAAGAATTGTCAACCTTTGGTGAAGCAATCGTCAATGATACTACTCCAATTGTCTCAATAGAAGATGGTTACAATGCACTAGATGTTGCGCAACAGATCGTTGACAAATTAAAGTCATCTTCTACGCAAATGTTGAATAATAAATAGACACTTTTTACGTTTATTCTATAACTACACTTGTTATGAAGACAATTATACTTCTTATCGGATTACTTTTTACCTTATCTTCTTGTATAAAGAATAACCCTGAGCCTTCATGGATTCAAATTGATGAATGGCAATTATTGGAGAACCCAAATAATCAAGTAGGTTTGACAGGAGTTTTAACGGAGAATATTTCTGATGCTTGGGTGTATGTAAATGGAGAAACAATAGGTGTTTTTGAATTACCTGTTAAGCTTCCTCTTTTAGTAAGTGGAGATGCTAAAATTCAAATATTCCCAGCAGTTAAGAACAACGGAATTTCTGCAACGAAGAAAATATATCCTTTTCTAGAACCTTATGTTATCAATACTAATCTAGTGCAAAGTGAAGTGTTTGATATTGCACCAACAACTATGTATTTTACAGGAGTAAAATTTAATTTCGAAAATTTTCAAGGCCCCAACAATGTTGTTGTGGATGGCCCAAGTTCTCTTGCATCATCTGGAAAAACGAATGACCCAGCAATTCTTGATCCTGTTGTTAATGAAGGTGAATTTTTAAAAATTCAATTGAATACAACGAATAATATTTGGATTGCATCAACAACTTTTAACTTAGGAAATCTAAACATGCCATTACCAAAAGGGAAAGAAGTTTACCTGGAGCTTGATTATTACAATACGAATCGAGTAACGAGTGGTCTAATTGGAATTGGCGTCAATGGTTCGACAGATAATCCAAACGTTCAATTGAACCCTCAAAAAGATTCGGAAGTTCGTTGGAAAAAAATATACATTGACCTTCGAGAAGTTGTTTCGGGAATGGTAAATGCAGATTATTTTGAATTCACTTTCCAAGGACAACTAGATGATGGAGCAAGTTCAGGTGTCATTTGCCTCGATAACATTAAAGCAGTTTATTTTTAATGAAGAATAAAAAACTAACGCTTTTATTGGTTCTTATTGATTGGCTTTCCGCCATTTTATCTTGGGGAACTTTCTTTTATTTTAGAAAAACGAAAATTGAGCAGGTAGAATTCACAACGAATGACACCTTTTATCAAGGTTTAATAATTGTCCCGTTAATCTGGTTGTTTATCTACTTGCTACAAGGAACGTATTCCGAAGTTAAACGACTCTATCGAAGTAGAATTATTGGTTTGACATTGACCGGGACAATTTTCGGTGCAATATTTTTGTTCTTTTTTCTTTTGCTGGATGATGAAATCAATGGGTATAAGCAATATTACGATTCTCTTTTGCTCTTATTTCTCGTACACTTATTCTCCACTATAATTCCAAGGTTTATTTTTGTAAGCATTCTTGTGAAAAGAATTCACAAAAGGAAATTTGGGTTCAGTACATTGATAATTGGTGGAAGTCAAAAAGCAGTAGATATTTTTAATGAAATTACAAACCTTCCAAAAGGAACAGGAAATCTTTTTAAAGGATTCATCAATATCAATGGTATCGATAGATTGCTAGAAGATAAACTGCCTTACCTAGGTCATATTGATGAGGTAGAGAAAGTATTGAGCAAACATGACATCGAAGAAGTAATAGTTGCCCTAGAAAGTACAGAACACGACAAGATTAAGAACATAATTTCAAGATTAGAAGGAGGAGAGGTTAAAATCAAAGTTTTACCAGATATGTATGATATCCTTTCTGGATCAGTTGAAATGACTAACATTTTCGGAGCTCTTTTAATCAATGTCAATACAGAAGTGATGTCTATTTGGCAAAGAACCGTTAAGCGCATCATTGATATTTCTGTATCTATAATTGCACTGATTCTATTAGTTCCTGTATTTTTTATCTTATCTATTCTGGTAAAAACTTCTTCGCCTGGTCCGATTCTCTTTCTACAAGAAAGAATAGGGAAGAATGGACGAGTGTTTAAAATAATTAAGTTCAGAACGATGTACATTAATTCTGAGAAGAATGGACCTCAATTATCTTCTACGGATGATCCAAGAATTACAAAAATTGGACGTTTGATGAGAAAAACGAGGTTGGATGAATTTCCTCAATTCTTCAATGTGCTGATTGGTGATATGTCATTGGTGGGTCCTAGACCTGAAAGAATGTTTTACATTAATCAAATTGCTGCAATTGAACCTCAATTCTTACAGTTGACTAAAGTCCGTCCAGGAATAACTTCTTGGGGACAGGTAAAATATGGTTATGCGGAGAATGTTGAGCAAATGTTAGATAGAATGAAATTTGATTTATTGTATTTGAAAAACAGAACCCTTTCGTTGGATTTTAAAATTATGCTCTTCACAATTTTAATTGTTTTTAGAGGAACTGGGAAATAGAGGTTATTTAATTTTCACAGAGAACATTTCTTTTTCCTCAATATATCCAGTTAATTCATCTCCTATTTTGATTGAGCCAACTCCAGAAGGAGTTCCGGTATAGATTAAATCTCCCTTTTTTAAAGTCATAAATTGAGAAATGTAAGCAATCAGTTCGTCAATTTTGAAGATCATATCCGTTGTGTTTCCGAACTGAACAGTTTCTCCATTCTTTTTCAATGAGAAAGTTAACTTCCCAAGGTCAAGTGTTTCTTTTGAGATGAACTCTTTAGAAATCGGAGCACTGCCTTCAAATGACTTTGCAATTTCCCATGGATGTCCTTTTTCTTTGCATTTTTGTTGTAAATCCCTGGCTGTAAAATCGATTCCTAATCCAATTTCTGAATAATACTTATGCGCAAATTTTTCAGATATGTTTTTGCCTACTCTGTCTATTTTTACAACCAATTCACATTCGTAATGAATATCTTTCGAGAAATTAGGGTAAAAGAATGGAGTACCAGGTCTTAAGATTGAGACATCAGCTTTCATAAAGAACATTGGAACGCTTGGAAGTTCCGCATTCATTTCTTTTGCGTGATCCGCATAATTTCGTCCTATGCAAATTATTTTCATCTACTTAAATTTATTCTTTAGAGCATCTAGTTTAGAATCAAAATCTTGTGGTTGATTCTGTTTTGATTTCTCATCTTTTATTCTCTTAACTTCATTTTTAAGACATTGCTTTGTGTAAAGAGGAAAGTCTGCATTAAGTAACCAGCCGTGATAACCTGGTTCGGTTTTCATAACTTCTTCTACTGTTTTTCCTTTCTGTTTCCCAAAGTTATAGACAACCCTTCCCTCTTTATTATAGGCTAGTCTTCCAGCAAAATCTAAACGATCAACGTCTCCATACTGTGAAAATTTAGCAAGAAATGCTACATCATTGTTTAAATCATCGTACTTCTCTATTTGAGCATCTAACACTTCCCAAGTTGCTTCCGCATCTGCCAATGCTGTATGTGCGTTCTTCAAATCTTTTTGGCAGTAGAATGAATAAGCAGCAATCAGAGTTCGCTGTTCCATTTTGTGAAATATGTTTTGAACATCAATATGCATTCGCTTCGATAAATCCAATTTACTTTCTGCTCGAAGCAATTCTTCTGCTAGCATTGGCAAATCAAATTTATTAGAATTATATCCTGCAAAATCGGCACCTTCTAAAAAGTCTTCCAATTCAGGAAGAATATCTTTTAAAGAGGGAGCATCCTTGATATCTTCATCGTAAATTCCGTGAATTTCACTTACTTCTTTCGGAATTGGAATACCTGGATTCACTCTCTTCAAATAATCTGTTCTAGAACCATCTGGAGCTATTTTAACAACTGCAATTTCTACAATTCTATCATTGGTGATACTTAAGCCTGTTGCTTCAATGTCAAAAATGGCTAGGGACTTTTTTAAGGAAATATTCATGTTCCAAATATACGGATAGGGAAGTAGTAAGCAAAAAAAAGTCCGGATAAACCGGACTTTAATTTTTAATTCTTTTTTATTCAGTTTTTAGACCAACATATTGGTAAGGGAAGTATTTCTCTTTGTTTTTAGAATCCTTTTCGTATTCAGGACCTTGAACAGTTGTAGTTACAATTACAACATTTACTTTTCCTTTGTATGCTTCCGTTTTTTCGAAGTAAGCAATCAAATCATACTTCATGTTTTCTGCACGTAACGAAGTCAATATTTCATTTGTTTCGTAAGTCTTCGTAGGAACGTGAGATGCAGAAGAATATATATTAACCGTTATGTTTGGTCGTCCTTCGTCCAATTGCTTAGCAACTGCTTGCACAAAGTCTTTCAATTCTCCTTTACGTGTAGTCAACTTATTCTTGTTGTATGCAAAGTAATGCATAAACTCCAGGTTTGGATATTCATTAACTATCACGGTGTCTAAATCCAATGTATCTTCTGGTATGATAATGATTCTTTTATCAACATCAAGTAGTAATTCTCTATAAATCTCTTGATAATTAGTATCACACAAAGTTGTAAATGCATCTTCGTGCATCACATTTTCGTCAGTAACATTCATGTACTCTAACTTGTAAGTCTTACAAGGTTGAAGTGAAGTCATAAAAACTCCGTCTCTCAATCGAGGATAAACCAATTTTTGGTTGCTCCCTTCTTCGCAATCAACACAAACAAGTCTCACGTTAATAGCGAAGTCTTCAGGAATTGGCTTGTCATCAACAGTTTTTATTAATCCTTTCAAGACGGCAACATCACGAATTCCCAAGTAATCATTGTAGATTTCATAAATATCCTTTTCTCCATATCCATCTTTTCTAAAAGAAGTCAAGTAACCTTTTCTACCATCTAATGTTGTAGTATAGAAAATATCATCATTTGTAGAATTAAATGGATATCCAAGGTTTGTTCCTTCTGTGTATGCGCTGTCATTCTCATAATAAGCAGTCATAATATCAAATCCACCAATACTTTTTGGTCCATTTGTAGAATAATAAAGCGTCTTGTTATCGATTGAGATAAATGGTGAATCTTCGTCGTATGCACT
>JAJRQP010000364.1 GCA_024280195.1 Bacteroidota bacterium
ACAGTCATCTCTCTTTTCCCTGGAGGACCTGGAAATGCTTTCACTTCAAAACCCAATGCCTTTAGATTTCTTTTAAACTGACCTTGCGCGCAATACGTAACGAGCCTCCCTCCTACTTTTAATCCATTGTACATCTTTTCTAGAACGTCAAGCTCCCACATTTCAGATTGCGCTCGTGGACCAAATGCATCATAAAAAATAATGTCGTAAAAATCTCCTTCTAACGTATAATCCTCCACCTTAGCATGAATCTTTTTCAAGGAGAAATTCTCTGTGATTCCGATCTCTTTTTCCCAATCACAACGATGCATCTTTGCGAATGAATCATTGTGCTCTTCCCCTAATAGGTCGCAATAATTAACACCTTTTATCAATTCATTATCAACAGGATACGCTTCTATCGAGTGATAATTGATTTTTTTATCATCAGAAGAATGGATCATCGAAATCAATGCGTTTAGTCCTGTTCCAAACCCTAATTCAAAGATGTTTAAATCTCCAACTTCTGCTTGGTTAATACCATGTTCTAAAAAAACATGCAACGCTTCTTGCACCGCACCATTGGAAGAATGATAATGCTCATCCATTTCTGGAATATAAATACTTGTTGAACCATCAGCTGTTGTCACGAGATGTTTTTTCATGGTGGAAAGATAGTTGTTTTTGACAGTTTGACTGTTTCGACCGCTACGCTTTTTTTGATTTCTCGACACTCATAACCGAGAAACAAAGAAGTCGAATAGTCGAAACTAACAATTGTTAATAACCTCTATTCATATCTTTTTTAAATAAAGAAATTCAAAAAAATAAATTCTTCGCAATGATTCCCTATCTTTGAAGAATGGAAAATAAATCCGACAAAACAAGAAAGACAAGCACACGAATAAGTAAAGCTGTTAGTGTTCCAAATGAATTGGGAAGAATTCCTCCGCAAGCAGTTGATTTGGAAAAAGCAGTGCTGGGTGCTTTAATGTTGGAAAAAAATGCAGTTACGGACACCATTGACATTCTGAAAAGAGAAAGTTTCTACGACCCAAAGCATCAGTATATTTTTGCGGCAATTCACAAACTATTTGGAGACTCTAAGCCTATTGATATATTAACAGTTGTTGATTTACTAAAGAAAAGTGGAGAATTAACAGCTGCTGGTGGTGCTTCATATGTTTCACAATTGACAAGTAGAGTTGCCTCTACTGCAAACGTTGAATACCACGCACGTATTATTTCTGAGAAACACATCAAACGTGAGTTAATCAGAATGAGCAACGAAGTAATGAAAGAAGCCTACGATGACACCAATGATGTTTTCGATGTGTTGAATAAAGCGGAAGGCGACTTGTTCAAGATTGCTGAAAACAATATGGGTAAAGCCGTAGATGTGATGCAAAACGTCATCAAAGATGCCATTGAAGAAATTGAAAAAGCTGCACAAAATTCTGACGGTATATCAGGAGTACCAACCGGTTTTTATGCATTGGATAAAGTAACTGCAGGTTGGCAAAAATCAGATATGATAGTGATTGCTGCAAGACCAGCAATGGGTAAAACAGCATTTGTATTATCGATGGCTAGAAATTCTGCGGTTGACCACAATCAAGGTGTTGCCATATTTTCACTGGAGATGTCATCGGTTCAGTTGGTAAAGCGTCTGATTTCTTCCGAAAGTAGAATTCCAGCAGAGAAATTAAGAAAAGGTGATTTACGAGATGATGAATTTCAACAGTTGCATACACGAATTGCAAAATTAGCAACTGCTCCAATATACATTGATGATACACCTGGGATTAGCATCTTCGATTTACGAGCAAAATGTAGGAGGCTCAAGATGCAATACGATATTAAAATGGTCATCATTGATTATTTACAATTAATGACTGCTGGAAGTAACACCAAAGGTGGCGGTGGAAATCGTGAACAAGAAATATCTAGTATCTCTCGATCAATCAAGGAGATAGCAAAAGAATTAAACATTCCAATTATTGCACTTTCTCAGCTAAGTCGTTCAGTTGAACAACGTGGTGGAGATAAGCGTCCCATTCTTTCTGACCTTCGTGAATCTGGGGCAATCGAGCAAGATGCAGATATTGTTTCATTTATTTACCGTCCTGAATACTACGGATTTTTACAGGATGAAGAAGGGAATTCAAATGCTGGAGTTGGAGAAATCATCATTGCAAAGCATAGAAATGGTGCGTTGGAAAATGTTCGACTTAGATTCATCAAAGAATTCGCTCGTTTTGATAACATTGATGGTTTTCAAGAGGATGGCGCACCGCAACTTGGCGCTGGATTAACTGCAAACAGTGGTTTTGAAACACAAGGAACAATCACTGTTCAAAGTAAAATGAACACTTTAGAGGACGAGGACGATTTAGACTTTAATTCAACAGATAACGAAGATCCTTTTTAGGATTGATTTTTGCTAAGAACTGACCATGAGAAAATTTCTTCTTGCAATCGCATTTATTTTAGGAGCGCTGAATAGCCAAGCTTCTCAGTTGCTAATCCCAATGGATGAATCGCAAACAAATCACTTAAAAGCTTACGGCTTATCCTTCTATTTATTGGAGAATGGAGTTGTCATAGAATGGTTACTCAATTACAGAGGTGGTTCTTTTCTAACTCCTCACCTCGTTTCTATTGAAGAGGAATTAGTTCTTCGAGGAATCAGTTATGAAGTACTCGCCGATGGTCAAGTGAATAGAATAAAATCAGAAATTGGTTCACCAGAGGTCAATATGGAGGTTGTCCAACTAGAGAAAGCACCTAAAATTGCTGTGTACACTCCTGGAGGAAAACAACCTTGGGATGATGCCGTAACACTTGTTTTAGAATACGCTGAAATTCCTTACGAAAAAATTTACGACTCAACCATAATCAATGGTGGATTACCAGAATACGACTGGTTGCACTTGCACCACGAAGATTTCACAGGGCAATACGGAAAATTCTATGCTGCATTTAGATCTTATCCTTGGTATAAAAAACAAGTTGCTGATTTAGAAGCATCTGCTGCAAAATTAGGATTTAATAAAGTTTCTGAGCTAAAACTAGCCGTTGCTACAAACATTAAAAACTTTGTAATTGGTGGTGGCTTCCTCTTTACTATGTGTAGCGGAACGGATAGTTTCGATATCGCACTAGCAGCGCATGAAACAGATATTTGCGAACAAATGTTTGACCATGACCCATCCGACAGAGATGCTCAAAGTAAACTAGACTATGACAACACATTTGCATTTGAAGACTTTAAACTAGAAAGAAATCCAATGCAATACGAATATTCTGACATTGATGGCACGAAACTGCACAAGAGAAATGAACGATTAGATAAGTTCACACTCTTTGAGTTTTCTGCAAAATGGGATGTTGTACCGACGATGTTGACGCAATGCCACACAGATGTAGTTAACGGATTTATGGGACAAACAACTGACTTTAAAAAAGACTTAATTAAATCAAACGTTCTCATTCTCGGTGAAACAAAATCAATCAACACGGCAAGATATATTCATGGGACAATGGGGCAGGGAACTTGGACGTTTTACGGAGGTCATGATCCTGAAGATTACGAACATAGAGTTGGTGACCCACCAACAGATTTAGAATTACACCCTAATTCTCCGGGATATCGATTGATTTTAAACAATATTCTTTTTCCAGCTGCGAAGAAGAAAAAGCGGAAGACTTAAGGGAAATGAAGAATGAAAAATTAACATTTCGACAGGCTCAATGCAGGTAATTAAGAATTTTGACTCAATGCTTCATCCTGAGCTTCAAGAACTATCGGCAACTTTCTGGACACCAAATGAAATAGTTAAAACAGCTGCTGATTGGTTGGGTCTAAACGCTTCTTCAAAAGTTTTAGACATTGGTTCTGGTGTAGGGAAATTCTGCATTATCGCTTCTCAGCAATCCGATGCTCAATTTACAGGCATTGAAATTCGAGAAAATTTAGTACTCGAAGCCAATAGAATTAAAAATCAATTCGGATTGAATAATTGCTCCTTTATTTGTA
>JAJRQP010000365.1 GCA_024280195.1 Bacteroidota bacterium
ACACAGATGAAACGAGTCCTCCGATGCCACTACCAACAACTATAAAATCATATTCCGTTTTTGCTTTCTTCATGTGCGATTTTACGGAGAACGAACAAAACATTTGAGGTTTTCTCTGATTGCTCAAGCAATTCATAAGTTAGGTTTCTCTCCTTTGCGAATTTAAAAATATCTTCAGAAGAAAAAAAGCATAATGCTTCCGATGTTTTATTGAATCCAAAAATTGTTGTTGAGAACCTCTCTGTCACTTGTGTAACTCCATGTCTATCAGACACATCTGTTATTCCGTCACGAATTAAAATAATTCCATTCTCATTGAGATTATCAACTGTTTTGTGTAAGACTTCTAGTTGTTGTTCAAAAGTCATGTAATGAAGAACATCGTTGTAAAACACAACATCAGCATTAGTGATGTCAAATTCTCTAGCATCACTTGCTAAGAATTGCAACTTATCCGTTTTGTCATAACCATTTTGCGCAAAAATGATTTTATCATCATCGTAGTCAACTCCTAAAATCTCTCGTTCAGGGTTTCTGTAATGCAAGAAATAGCTTAAATACCCCAAACCACAACCAACGTCGTAAATTCGTTTTCTATCCTGAATTAATGAATCATAAAAGTTGTAATTCTCTTGTTCAAACTTCCACTTTACACGAACATACCATTCCATTGCTGGACCTTTATATAAGTAGTTGTATTGCACTCTTCTACTTAAATACTGTGCATCTTCAATCTCATTTTTGGTCTTCCTTTGTTGCTTCCGCATCAATGACAAAACAGATTTAGAGAACAAACCAAAACGCTGTTGATAGATTTCGTCAGAAGGTGTTATTCTAGGCATCACATCCAGGGTAATTGTCCCTGACTTTATAATAAAATCATTCTTTGGATTGACATATTCTGCACCGTTGATAAAAATAGGTTGCACATCAATATTCAACTCTTGTGCTAAATAAAATGCCCCTTTGTGAAAACGTTTTATTTCTCCATCAGTACTTCTTGTTCCTTCTGGAAAAATCATGATCGAATATCCTTCATCAATTCTCTCTTGCATCAATTCGAGATTGTATTCTGCTCCTTCTGCAACGTACAAATAACCTGCATAACGAATGAACAAACCAAAAACTGGTGAATTGTACACCCATTTCTTGACCATGATGATAACCTTCGGATTCATCATTATCATCAATAGAATATCTAAAAATGAAGTGTGATTGGCAACGATAATCGATGGTTTAGAAAAATCCAATCGTTCTTTGTGCAAGGTTCTTTTCTTAATATGAAAGCCAAGATTGATAGTTGAACCTGCTAGTTTTGACACTAGGAAATTAAGGAATTTTCGTTTCTTTTTCTTTGGTGCCGGAAAAGGAATTAGAATCAACAAAAAGATAGATAAAACAATGCTTCCTAAGAAGAAGTATGTAAACAGGAATAAACTCATTAGTAACCCAAAGAAAGTAACAGGTGAACGTTTTTTAGCAGTTCTATTTGTAACGAATAATTTAAAAATAGCTGGTTGCACAACTAGAGTTACTATGAGAATACATGCAATACCAACTACACTAATGACAGCAATAGAATGAATGGCTGGGTGTTTTGAAAAATAAAGAGCACCCGTTCCTATAATCGTAGTAATTCCCGAAAGAATAATCGCAGATTTAAACGATTTTAAGACATTAGAATTGGTCTTATACTTCTGCAATAAACCGTCTGTCACGAAGATGGAGAAGTCGTCTCCCAATCCAAAAATAAAAGTTGCAACAATGATATTTACAAAATTGAAACGGATGTCAAACACAGAAGAAATACCAAGTATCCACACCCAACTTATCACCATTGGAAAGAATGCAAATAAAGCTAGTTCAATTCTTCCATAAATCACTAACAAAGAAAGAAGTACAAGCAAGGAGGAGAAAACGAGTAAATAATTAAAATCATTCTGAACAGAAACCATTAAAGTATTTGCCATCTCTGCAACATCGAACACATAGACATCTGAGTTGCTCTTTAAAGTTGATTTAAAATCCTCCAACTGCGATTTTTGAATAACAACACTGGTGATAATATTCCAACCTTCTCCCGAGGAGTAAATCAATTTATTCAATCCTAAACTTGCTTGAATTTCTTTTTCATCTTTCTTCGTTAGGTAAGTATTAGATTGTTGAATCCATTCTTCAAAAGGGGAAAAAGCACTCGGAGAAAAATCCAGTTCTGCAGCACGATTTTTAATGTTCAATATAGTCTGTTCACTATTCTTTTGCCAGAATTCACTCCATTTTTTATATCCACGTTCTTTCTGACTTGTAGGAATTGAATATGGAGCAGCTGAAATAATTTCTTCTAAACCTTTTTCATTTTTGTATTCAACTAGTTGCTGATACAACTCAAAATTTTTGACTTCAGCTTCTTCCTTTGTTGTACCAGAAACAAATAAATGCAGTTTCTTTTCCTTTCTTGGGTTCACTCCTGTAAAAGTTTCTTCTTTCTGTGCTAACTCATCGGGATGGTAACTTAAATTATTTAAATCCGCATCAAATTGAAAACCGTTTGCTTTTAAAAACAAAACGATTGTTAGAATAAGAATCAACCAAATTGACACCTTAGCAAACCATTTCGGCAAAGTAAACCATGCTTTTGATTCTCTTTCTCCCTTTGGCTTGTAGCCTGTTGCAAATAAAAATGTCGGCAATAATAGTAAGGTAAAAAATACTGCAGCAGTCAAAGTACACAAAGCAATTAACCCAAAATTCTGTAGAACAACTGAGTCCGTAAATATCAATGCAGAAAATGCTGCAACCGTCGTAAAACTTCCCACTAACATAGGGAAAGAAAGCTCTTTGACCGTTGCTAATAAATTCTTGGAGTCATTATAATGCGTAAAGAAGTGAAAAGAGTAATCGAGGACAATTCCCATCAACACAGCAGAGGTTGCAATCGATATCGCAGAAATTTCAGGTTGAATGTAACCAACCATTCCTAATCCACAGAATCCAGAAAATATAGCAGGGAGAACAAAATAAATAGGCGTTAATAAACTTCTATAATAAACAATCAGTAACAAGAGAATTAAGCCAATACTAATCCACATTGTTAAAAATGTATCCTCTTTTACTTGACGTGAATTCTCGTAGGAAATTTGAAACGTTCCAAAGTAATCAAAGTCAATATCATTTCCAGTATTGATTTCTTTTTTTAACTCTTGCAAACGGAGGTTCAGTTGTTCATTCTTCAAATTGTCTTCCAATTCAAAATTCAGAACTGCAGTAAACATTGCTCTTTCTCTATCTCCAGATAACAAAATACCATCCTCCACAAATAGTGCATTAGAATCTTCTTGAGGCCTCAACGATTGCAACTTCTCCCAAGCTAACCCGAGAGGGTCTTTTGCAAAAACCTTTCGCATAAACAATGCATTGGGAGATGTCATTTTATCATAAACAACATCAATAGAGTGATCAATGGAGTCTTTGACTATTTTTTGTTCAATTTTAGAATAGTCTTCAAATAAAAGTAATCCAGGTAATGATTCATAAAAATAATTCAGTACCGTTTCTTGTTGATCTTCTCGAAAAATTTCAAATCCTTTTACAAGACCATCAGAGTTGTTGATAACAACTTTTGAAACTGAATCAAGACGTTCAAGTAAAACATCTTCTTCTAGTTCTGCATTGACAGAAAAAATAATCTGTTTATTGAGGTTATTCTCTTTTAGCACTTTATTAAACGTCTGAAATTCTTCTCCTTGTGGAAAAATGGAGTAAATATTCTCATCAATTTGAAGACGAGAAACTCCATAAACCATAAATAAAACAACACCTATGAGGATACTTAAGTATACAAGTAAATTCTTATTTAAGAATTGAACGATAAGTGAAAATAGTTTTCCCAATGGTAATTTAAAATAGTAAGATTAGACTGTTATTTAATAATTCTGTCAAAAGTAGAAAAAACAGTCGAGACTTATACATGAAAGTACTACTTATAAAACTTGTCTTCTCCTCTTTTTTTAATATTTTTGCATCCGTTGATTTTCCAAATAACTTACCACTAAGCGATTTTAGAATCAACGACAAACAAACACATTTGAATTGTATGAAAGCTATTGACGCATTACACGAAGCACACAAACTGGCATTTAGTCCTTTTGTTTTTGAAACAGCCTATTGCTTACTTGAATTAAAAATTCTTGAAGTAATGCATGAAAACAGAGCACCAATGTCTATCAAGGCTATAGCCTCAAAAGCAGAAGTGTCAGAATATGGTGTGAGAGTTTTACTAGAAATGGCTGCGTCAGCTGAGATTGTGGAACAAACGGAAGAGGATGTTTACAAAGCAACTAAAATTGGTTACTTCATTCTTCGTGATGAAATGACTCGTGTGAATATATACTTCACGCATGACGTATGTTATCGAGGTTTATTTCACCTCAAAGAATCAATTATTAATGGAAAAGCAGAAGGACTAAAAACACTCGGTGATTGGGATACAATCTATCAAGGACTATCTGTTCTGCCAGAACCAATCAAGACATCGTGGTTTGATTTTGACCATTTCTATTCAGATAATTCTTTTGACGATGCATTAAAAGTAATTTTCAAATATGACCCTGCACTGATTTATGACATCGGAGGAAATACAGGTAAATGGTGTATTGCTGCAACAAAGCACAATCCTGATGTAAGAATGAAAATGTTTGACTTACCGGTGCAGATTAAAGTTGCCAAAGAAAACATAGGACAAATTGAAGAAAGTAAAGATCGCGTTGATTTCCAAGAAATTGATTTACTAGACACCACTTCTGAAATTCCAGCTGGAGCAGATGTTTATTGGATGAGTCAATTCTTAGATTGCTTTAGTGAAGCTGAAATTGAACAAATCTTATTGAAGATTAAAAAGAACATGAAAGCAGATGCAAGAATCTTTATCATGGAAACCTTTATTGACAATCAACGATTCCCTGCTGCAACACACAGTTTAGTTGCAACCTCTTTGTATTTTACAGCTTTGGCAAATGGTAATAGTAAAATGTACACTTCATCTGCAATGAAATACATCGTTGACAAAGCTGGGTTTGAATGCATAGATGAACACCATCTTCACGGAGATAGCTTCCATACGATATTAGAAATTAAACTAAAATAAAGATGTTAACCATTCTTAGTAATCAATCACTAAAAAATGACGCTAATATTTTGTAATTTTGCGACTTTGCAAGTAATTAAAATGACTAGATAAGACCAGACCAAACATGAATAAAATTAACTTATCAGATCTTGAAAAATACGCTCTTCAATTTGAAGAATTTTCAGTGAATGAAAAATTGACAAATGATATCAATGCATCTTTTCATTTCCTAGAGGATTTTTCAAGTGATAAAATCATATACGGAATCAATACTGGATTTGGACCAATGGCTCAATTCAAGATTGATGAAGAACATTTGAACCAACTGCAATACAATCTCATTCGTAGCCATTCTACCGGAACAGGAAATGTTCTGGAAGAAGAATATGCAAGAGCAGTATTGATTGCGAGAATCAACAACTTCTTACAGGCCAATTCTGGAATCAGTATGGGAGTTGTTGAAAAATTAGTTCAATTTCTAAACCACAGAATCACTCCTGAGATTTTTATGCACGGTGGTGTTGGAGCAAGTGGTGATTTAGTTCAATTGGCACATCTTGCCTTAAATCTTATCGGTGAAGGTCATTGTTTTTACAATGGAGAACGAAGAGATACTGCTGATGTTTTAAAAGAATTAAACATCGAACCTCTTGATGTTAAATTAAGAGATGGTCTAGGATTAATGAATGGTACTTCTTGTATGACAGGAATTGGTGCTATCAATTTGATTTACGCGAAACGCTTATTGAATTGGTCGATTGCATCTTCATCTATCATCAATGAAGTAATGGAAGCTTTTGACGATTCATTCTCTGCTGGTTTAAACAACGTTAAAAGACACAAAGGTCAACAAGAAAT
>JAJRQP010000023.1 GCA_024280195.1 Bacteroidota bacterium
ATCATTAACAATTTGTAAGGTATCTTTATCTGCAGCTCTAACTGCATATTCTGCCATTACAGAAATCCCTTTGTACTTAAACATCATATCGGCAAACAAAGTAGAAACATTGGTTTCAAAGTATCCATCTATAGTACCGTCGTTGTTGGTGTCATAAGAAAGGTACTTTCCTTGGCTTGCTTTATCTTTTACTGCTCTGTCGTGGTAATCATAAGTAAAACCTAATGCTAATTTTGGTTTCTCTTCTCGTTTAACCGCTGCATTCACATAATCGCCTTTGCTTGCAAATTTTCCAAAAGGTAGTAATTCTATTCTCCCTGTATATTTATAACCGCCTAAGTTATCTTGAACTAAGTTTCTTCCTTCTCCAATAGATGCAGACAATTTTTCTCTAATAATAAATTGCTTACCTATTTTAAAATGATGATGTAACTGGACCCCCATGTCTCTATCAAGGTTAAAATTCTTATTTAATAGAGAACGGTCTACGAATTGTAAGTTGGCAGAAGAAACAACCCTTTCTCTGTTTCCTGGAAGTTTAGTTTGTCCTGCCCAAAGTGTAAAATTCTTATAGAAATTCCATTTAACAACGGCATCAAGTATCATTCTGGGTGCATAATTAGTTCTGCTATCAACCTTTCCTAAATCTTTATTGGAAAGACCTAGTTCAATTTTGTATTGCAATTTTGGAGAATATACAAAACCACCAAACTTCAGACGCGCTCTCCTAATCATTGCGTTCGAAGATGCAGCGCCAAAACCAGATGTGTCATTCACATTCCAATCTGCGACGAATAATGACTGAATTCTAACACCCAACTTAAGACTCCAAGAACTATCTTGCGCGACGGCATTAATAAATCCTTTTCCAAATTTAGTATTCGGTCTTGTTTGAGAGAAAACTGACACTGAAGTCATTAATAAAATAAATAAGCTTAATTTTTTCATGATGAGTTATTTCAAATATTATTTAGTGCAAATATCGACGTAATAAAAACACAAAACATACACGAAATATCAATTTAACTTAATCTTAATATTCTGAAAAAAAGTTAACATTAGCATAACATTGAATTTATGAATAGATAAACCTGATAACCTAAATTTGTAGCAACAAATAATAAACTAAAATGACAAAAGGAATTAATTTTTTAATCGCATTGCAACTATTACTATCTACAGCACTGTTTGCTAATCAAGGTAGCACTTCAAACTCTATCGAGCCAGCTTCTTTCGAATATACATCGGACATGATTCAGAATGTTCACGTAAAGTCAGGTGAAGAAAGCGCCAAAGTAACTTGGAGTATTTCTCATGAAGCATACGAACATCTTAAAGAACAAGGAACGCAGTTAATTATTTCTTACAACACAAAAATAGGAAAGAAAAGAGCAAAGGCTGGTTATGAAGCGGGGAAATGGATGTTTACCGAACCAATTCCAATTGATCAGAATTCATATCAATTTGAAAACCTTGATGGATATGAAACATACTATTTTAAAGTAGGTTTAGCTAAAGAAGGTGATGTAGCTAATGTAAAAGAAGATAAATCTAAAATGGTTTGGTCTTCAGAGACTAAAACGAAGACTAAAAGAGGTTGGGGAATTGCAAAATTACTTATTCTTATTGGTGCTCTAGGATTCTTCATTTATGGAATGAAGGTCATGAGTGAAGGTTTGCAACAAGCAGCTGGAAACAAGCTACGTGCAATGCTAGGTTCTATTACTTCAAATAGAGTTAAAGGTGTTTTAACGGGGTTTGGAATTACATCTATTGTTCAATCTTCTTCAGTAACAACAGTGATGACTGTGAGTTTTGTAAACGCAGGTTTAATGACACTTCGTCAATCTGCAGGAGTTATGATGGGAGCAAACATTGGAACAACTATCACTGGTTGGTTAATTCTACTTTTAGGGTTTAAAGTAAGTATCTCTAGTTATGCTTTTATGATTATCGCATTAGCTTCTCCTCTATTATTCATACAGAAAGGTAAATCAAGAGCTTGGGCAAGTGCAATTTTTGGATTCTGTATTTTATTTATTGGGTTAGATGCATTAAAACATGCTGTCCCTGGATTAGATGCAGATTCTACTATAGTACAATTCTTTACTGACTTTAAAGACGTATGGTACGGACCCGTAATGTTTGTTTTATTAGGAGCATTAGTTACTGTTGTAATTCAATCATCTTCTGCAGCAATGGCATTAACTTTAGCAATGGTATCTGCTGGCACAATCCCTTTTGAAGTAGCCTGTGCAATGATTTTAGGAGAGAATATCGGAACAACAATTACAGCTGAAATCGCATCAATGATTGCCAATGTCCATGCGAAACGTTCTGCAAGAATTCACTCTATGTTTAATTTAATTGGTGTTACCTGGATGTTGCTTATGTTTCCTGTTTTCTTAAAAGGATTATCTTATTTTGTGGAAGGAGACCCATTCTCTACAACAGAAGAAGGAATTGCAGTTGCAGGAACAACAATCGTTCTATTTCACACTGTTTTCAATGCTTTAAATGTTTTGTTACTCATTTGGTTTGTTCCTCAATTAGTTAGTCTTGCTGAAAGAACGGTTAAATCTAAAGGTGAATCTGATGAAGAATTTAAATTAGACTTCATTGACGGTCCACTTGGAACAACTGCTGAACTGTGTATCCTTGAAGCGAAGAAAGAAGTTGCAAAATTTGGTAAAACTACTTCCCGTATGAATAGTTTTGTCAAAACGTATGTTAATTCTTCTGATAAGAAAGAGAAATATAAAATGCTAGGTAAACTCGAAAAATATGAAGAAATAACAGATAGAGTTGAAATTGAAATTGCTGATTATTTAGGGAAAACAGCTCAGTTAGAAATGAGTTCTGAAGCATCCATTCAAATGAGAAGTATGTTGAACATCACAACAGACCTAGAACGAATTGGTGACATTTTCTACCAAATTGGAAAGGTACTGGAAAAGAAGGACGGTGAAAAAAGCTATTTCACTCCAGAACAACGAGAAGGCATCAATAAAATGCTTACTATTACTGATGAAGCTTTCGAAATAATGAACGATAATCTTTCAGCACAATACGGTAGCATTTCTATGGAGAAAGCCGTTGAGAAGGAAAGAGAAATTAATGCCTTAAGAGATCAATTGAGAAGAAAGCATTTGAAGAACATTGAAAAAGAAGAATTCAATATGAACAGTGCATTAATTTATAGTAATGTATTTGCTTCTTTCGAGAAAGTTGGAGATCACATTATCAATGTTTCTGAAGCAGTAGCTGGAGAAATATAGTACAGGAATGCTGAATTTAAAAAGCGGGTAATCAATGATTATCCGCTTTTTTAGTCAAACGACAAGAAATAACCAATAATTATTCGTACTTTTTGGTAGTCTAACGAACATGCATTAATCACAGATGAAAGATATCAGTGTCCAATTAGCTGAATGGAACTCTAAAGCTTGGTCTATCAATAGAAGTTCTCCTAGGGAAGCGATAGAAATTGCTACCCAAGCTATTAGTGCAACAAAAATCACAAAAAACCTATATCAAAGGGCAGTCAGTAGATATATTATTGGAACTTCTCAAATTTGGATTTCAGACTATGAAGAATCTATCAAGAACCTCCATGAAGCACGAAATTATTTTGAAAAAGAAGGAGACACAGAATACTGTGCTAAATGTTCTTACAGTCTAGGGTCTTGGTATTACTACCTGTCTGATTTTGAAGAGAGTTTAAATCATTTTTTTGAATGTTTACAGTTAAACAAAAAAACCAACAACTTACTTGGACAAGCAAACGCTAATAATGGAATAGGGAGTGTTTATTATGAAATTGAAAATTACGACGAATCGCTAAATGTCCTTTTAAAGAGCCTTGAATTAATGAAGGATCAAAATGATGACCAAATTAAAGCAAAAGTTTTACATGGATTAGGTAAGGCATCTTATTACCTTAATCAATATATAAAAGCGGAAGAATATTTTAATCAATGCAATGAAATCAGTAAAAAAAAGAACCTAAAGCAAGAGATTGTTTTTGCAAACGAAGGACTTGCTATTCTTTTTTTAAAGACGAACAAAACGAATAAATTAAATGAACACATTTCAATTGCTACGCGTGTAGCTCGAAAAATTGAATTCAAAATAGGTCTTGCAAGAATATTATTAATTAAAGGAAAATCATTGATTGGAGAAAACATTAGCAAGGCAATGAAAGTATTTGATGAAGCAATTATTATTTCGGAAGAAATTAACAACCTTGATGTGCCACGTCAGTACCACCAAACAATGTCTAGTTATTTCGAACAAGAAAACCAACTAGAGAAAACCGTTTATCATCTAAAAGAATATCAGAGTTATAGTGAAAAAATAGAAAAGAGAAAGCATGGGCTTCATTTGCAAGGACTTCATATTAAACTGAATTTAGAAAGGGTAGAGAAAGAAAATGAAATTTATAAGTTAAAAAATGAAGAATTAAATTTTAGGGCAGATTATCTGAAAGAGTCAAATAAAAGAATCGAAACCATAGGTCAAATAGGTCAGGAAATAGCCTCGAAATTAAACCTGGAAGAATTGCTTGCACTGATCTATAACAAAGTAAATAAACTAATGTCCGCAGACGTGATGTACATAGGAACACTTGATAATCAAATTATCAATTTCCCATTCTACATTAAAAACGGGAAACGAATCCACAACATTATTGTCCCTATGGATCATCGCGGAAAATTTACAGTTTGGTGCATAAAAAATCGAAAGCAAATGATAATAAATGACTTCGATATAGAGGCTTCTGAATATATTTCTCTAACAGATTCTCAAAAGAAAGAAACGCCTCCTTCATCTATTATGATTCTTCCAATAATTATCAAAGAAAAAATTATTGGTGTAATAGGAGTCCATAGCTTCAAAAAAAACAGCTACTCTAATGAAAAAGTTGATATTCTAAAAGCTTTAGCTGGTTATGTCTCAATCGCATTAGAAAATGCAAAAATTCACAAAGACTTAAACGATGTTTATGATTTAATTGAAACAAAAAATGCTGAAATAATTGACAGTATTAATTATTCAAAACGATTACAAAGCGCTATTCTTCCTTCTAAAGAATCAATTACGAATATGTTTCCTAGTAGTTTTGTTTTTTATCAGCCTAAAGATGTAGTTAGTGGTGATTTTTACTGGACAAAGGAAATCAACGGCACAAAATACATCGCGGCGGCTGACTGTACAGGACATGGAGTTCCTGGAGCAATGGTAAGTATGGTTTGTGCAAACGCATTAAACAGAACCGTTAACGAATTTTCACTTATAGAGCCCTCTGATATTTTGGATAAGGCAAAAGAACTTGTTGCCAATACATTTGCTATGAGTAAAGGTTTTGTATACGATGGAATGGACATTGCTTTATGCGCATTTGAATCAAATCATGTTAGATTTTCTGGAGCCAATAGACCTTTATGGATTGTCCGAAAAGGTGAATTACTAGAGTTTAAACCTAACAAACAAAGCGTAGGCTACACAGATGAAAATGACACAAAACCTTTCACACAAGTAGAAGTTGAAATTTTAACTCAGGATAGAATATACATATTCTCCGACGGGTTCACGGATCAATTTGGCGGTGAATTCGATAAAAAATTCAAATCAAAACCCTTAAAATCATTATTAGTATCACTTACTGACACACCCATTAAACAACAACGTGAATCTTTGGAAAAAACCTTTAGAAGGTGGAAAAACAAACAAGAACAGGTCGATGATGTTTGTATAATAGGTATTGAAATAGATTAGTAATATTACACCAAAAGTGTATTATTACTTTTTATACAACAGTGTACACTTAATTATTGAATTTCAAAAATGGAGTAGCTAACCAACTTAAAAGAAATCAGATAATTATGACTAATCTCATAATTATAACTGATGTACATCAAAGTAATCACTTAAAAATAGGCGTAACTTTATAGTGTAAAATAAAAATAACACCATGAAAAAGTTACTCATATTAGGCGCAGGAACATCAGGTACAATGATGGCAAATCACATGATTAAGAAACTCCCTAAAGAAGAATGGAGTGTCACAATTGTCGATCAATATAAGACACATTATTATCAACCAGGATTTCTTTTTCTTCCTTTTGATTTATACAAAACAAAAGACGTAAAAAAGAAAGGAGAAAAATTCATTCCGAAAGGAGCCAATTACATCCTTGAGAAGATAGATAAAATTCTCCCTGAAGAAAATAAAGTGAAATTAGAAACTCAAACTGTAGATTATGACATTCTAATTATTGCAACAGGAACTAAAATTGCTCCTGAAGAAAGCGAAGGAATGAAAGAAGAAATGTGGCACAAAAACATTTTTGATTTTTACACCTACGAAGGATCAAAAGGCTTAAGAAATAAATTACGTGAATGGCAAGGAGGTAAATTAGTTGTACACATAACTGAAATGCCTATAAAATGCCCAGTTGCACCGCTAGAATTTGCATTCTTGGCTGACTCATTCTTCTTAAATAAAGGAATGAGAGACAAGGTTGATATAACATTTGTCACACCTCTTGGAGGAGCATTCACAAAACCAAAAGCAACCGAAGCACTTCATTACCTTTTAGAAGAAAAAGGTATCAAAGAAGTTGTTGACTTCAATTTAGCAGAAGTCGATTACAAAAACAATAAAATTATTGATTATGCTGGAGTAGAGGTTGATTACGACCTGCTTGTTACAGTTCCTACCAATTTGGGAGATGAAATGATTGAACGGTCAGGTTTAGGTGACGACATGAATTTTGTCCCAACGAATAAAGCAACCTTACAATCTAAAGCACATGAAAATATATTTGTGATTGGAGATGCTTCTAACATTCCTGCATCTAAAGCAGGATCAGTTGCTCACTTTGAAGCAGAAATATTGGAAGAGAATTTATTAAGATACATCGATGGTCAAGAATTAAAAGAAGAATTTGATGGACATGCCAATTGCTTTATTGAAACAGGTCATGGAAAAGCATTACTAATTGATTTCAATTATACACATGAACCTGTGGAAGGGAGTTTCCCTTTCCCTATAATTGGCCCTCTTAAATTACTAAAAGAGACAAGAATGAATCACATGGGAAAACTTGCTTTTAGATGGATTTATTGGAACATGTTAATCAAAGGGACACACATACCTTTTGTTACTGCAAAAATGAGTGAGAAGGGAAGGAATTATGATAATTAAGATAATTAAGATAATAACTAAAATAAAGTAAAATGGACAATGTAAATTTAAATGAAGAAGGATACCTAACGGATTTTTCTCAATGGTCAAAAGAGGTAGCAGAAAAAATTGCTGCAGAAAACGAAATATCTTTAACAGATAAGCACTGGGAAGTGGTTGATTTTCTTCAAAAAAAACACAATAATGAAGAAGCATTATCAATTCGTGGTATTAAAAAAAGTGGAGTGATTAACATTAAAGAGTTCTATGATTTGTTCCCTGGTGGTCCATTGAAAATCTCAACTAAGATAGCAGGAATTCCAAAACCAAAAAGTTGTATCTAATAATTAAAATCAAATAGTTATGCCAAAATCAAATGTCAAGAAGATGCTTTTCATTTTATCAAAAGCAACAATAGAAAACGTTTATGCCGCTTTTATAATGGCAAATGGTGCAAGAATGGAAGGAATTGAAGCGGAAATATTTTTCACCTTCTTTGGACTGGAAGCAATTCAAAAAAAGAAGCTTGAACACCTTCACGTAGCAACTGTTGGGAATCCGGCAATGCATATGCCAACCATGTTAGGTGGTCTACCTGGAATGGAGGCTCTTGCAACGAAAATGATGAAGAAAGAAATGGAAAAATTAGACATGCCACCAATTGGTGAATTCCTAGAAATTCTTTCTGATTCAGGTTGTAAGTTGTGGGCGTGTAAATTAGCTGTAGAAATGTTCCATCTTGAAGAAAAAGATCTTATTGATGATTTAGATGGTATTCTAACAATAGGAGATTTTTACAGTCGAGCAACAGAAGACAATACACAAATGTTGTTTGTTTAAACCTTATAACCAAGTTAAAAAGCACAACTTTTATTAGTTGTGCTTTTTTTATTCTAAATTCTATAGTAAACAAAAAAAGCCGATATCAACAGATACCGGCTCAATGCTTTATACGAAAAGATTAACGCTTGTGCATTCCTTCGTCAGAAACAGAAATTTTCTTTCTTCCTTTACGACGACGTGCTGCTAAAACTCGTCTTCCATTCTTACTAGCCATACGACTACGGAATCCGTGTTTGTTTCTTCTTTTTCTTACTGATGGTTGAAACGTTCTCTTGCTCATGATATATTCTTTATTCTAGTTGTCAATTTTTTGGACTGCAAAGGTAATGATATTTTCCTTTTCCCAAAAGGTTTTGATAAAATTATGCAAAAAAGTTTAATTATCTGATTTTGTCTTAATTTTGTACCCTACAAATGTAAAGATAAAGAATGCTCAAACCAAAAAAGAAGAAAGAAAAACGTATCAAACTTTCAAAAGAAAGCATACAGAAAGCGAAGAGAATATTTTCTTACATGAAACCCTACAGAGGTCAATTCTTCATTGGATGGGTGTTTTTGGTATTGTCCAGTCTAATAGGATTGCTATTCCCTCTTCTACTCGGCCAATTACTCGGAGGAGAGACTGGCGAAGAAAGCTCCATGAGCGGTATGTTAGAGTTTTTAACATTAGACACTGTTAATTCTTTTGCTTTTGCATTGTTCGTTATTTTCGCGTTGCAATCAGTATTTTCTTTCTTTCGAGTTATATTATTTACTAATGTGACGGAGAACACACTTCGTGATATTCGTAAAAATGCATTTGAGAGATTGGTTTATATGCCAATGGATTTCTTCAATAAAAATAAAGTTGGAGAATTGACAAGTAGAATTTCTGCTGATATCACACAAATTCAAGCAACATTACAAACAACAATTGCAGAGTTTTTTAGACAATTAGTAATTATCATTGGAGGAATTGCCTTTTTAGCATTCATCTCTATCAAGCTTGCGTTAATTATGCTCGGAACTTTACCTGTGATTATTATCATCGCCATAATTTTCGGAAAATTCATTAAAAAATTATCAAAAGCAGCCCAAGACGAATCAGCTTCCTCGAATGTTATCTTGGAAGAATCATTAATGGGGATATCTAATGTAAAGTCATTTACGAATGAGAAATTTATGCTTAGTAAATATTTGGTGACAATCAATTCTATTCGTGCTTTGACTATCAAAAGTGGACTATGGAGAGGCGTTTTTATTTCTTTTATCATCTTCACTATGTTTGGAGCAATGGTATTTATTATTTGGCAGGGCTTATTGATGACACAGGGAGCAAATCCAGAATTGGCTCGTGGAGATTTTTTCTCTTTCGTGATGTTTACGGTCATGATGGCAGCATCTTTTAGTTCACTACCTGATATGTATGCCAACATTCAAAAGGCAATCGGATCAACGGAGAACCTTATGGATATCATCGCTACAGAAAACGAACATGAATTACACACCGGTGACAAAAAACCATCTATAACAGGAAATGTTTCCTTTGAAAACGTTCGATTCTCCTACCCTCAACGTATGGACATTGAAGTAATTAAAGAT
>JAJRQP010000366.1 GCA_024280195.1 Bacteroidota bacterium
AGCGATAGATGTGCTAAAGGAGCTAAATCGCCCGATGCACCCAATGAACCTTGTTGATAAACAACAGGAAGAACATCGTTGTTGTACATAAAAAGTAAACGTTCTATCGTTTCTAACTGTGCTCCAGAATTCCCATGAGAAAGTCCGATTGCTTTTAGCAACAACATTCGTTTCACGATGTGCGAAGGAACTTCTTCTCCTGCTCCACAAGCGTGAGAAAGAACGAGGTTGGTTTGCAACTTACCTAAATCTTCAAAAGAAATGGCGGTATTGCACAAAGAACCAAATCCTGTATTGACTCCATAAATTAACTGATCGTGATTTTTTACTTTCTCATCCAAATACGCACGGCACTTTTCAATGCCCGTTTTTGTTTCTTCAGAAAGAACAACCTTCACTTTTGACGCTAAAATTTCATCCAATTTCTCCAATGAAATCCATGAATTATCTATTACGAATTCTGACATTCTATTTCTTTAAAAGTTCAATGATTTGAGAAAGGCTCATTGCCGATTGCTCACCTGAATCCATGTTTTTCAACTGAATTGTATTATCGTCTATTTCATTCTGACCAACCAATGCGATATTTTTAACCCCTCTGTCGTTGGCATATTTCATTTGCTTTTTCATCTTCGCAGAAGAAGGATATATTTCACAAGAAATTCCGTTTGCTCTTATTTCTTTGACCAATTTCAAGCAGTAATCTTGCTCTGTTTCTCCAAAGTTAATGAATAATAAATCGAGGCAGTTATCGACTGTTTCCGGGAATAAATCTAATTCTGTGATAACATCATAAATTCTATCTGCACCGAACGAAATACCAACACCAGACATATCCTTCATTCCGAAGATTCCGGTTAAATCATCGTAACGACCTCCACCGCAAATACTTCCCATTTTCACACCATTTGCTTTCACTTCAAAGATGGCTCCGGTGTAGTAGTTGAGTCCTCTAGCTAGCGTCACATCAAATTCTAATTTCGCATTCTTAATTCCGAGTTCGTCCACTTTATTGAGAACGTATTCTAATTCTGCAATACCTTCTTGACCAATTTCGCTGTCTTTGAGGTAGTCTTTCATTTGAGAAATTCTACTTGCCGTATCTCCAGTAATAGAAAATAGTGGTTTGATTTTTTCTAATGCCGTTTCAGAAATTCCTTTTTCTGACAATTCTTTTACGACACCATCAATTCCTATTTTATCTAGTTTATCAATGGCAACAGTAATCGTAATGATGTTTTCTGCTTCGCCACTAATCTCAGCAATTCCAGAAAGAATCTTGCGATTGTTAATCATAATCGTAAAATCAGGAATTCTAAGATTAGAAAGAACCTCGTCAAATAGTAACACGAAATCTACTTCGTAGAGCAAAGAATCACTCCCAACAACATCCGCATCGCATTGATAAAACTCTTGGTAACGACCATGTTGAGGTCTATCTGCTCTCCAAACCGGTTGAATTTGATATCTTTTGAATGGAAATGACAAATCATTCTGATGTTGCACAACAAATCGAGCAAAAGGAACGGTTAAATCGTATCGCAATGCTTTTTCAGAAAGAGAATTAGAAAATCGAGCCAGATTCCCATCTTCCAAAGCTTGCAAATCAGCTTTTCGTACTTTTTCTCCAGAATTTAATATTTTAAAAATCAATCGGTCTCCTTCTTCACCATATTTACCCAATAAAGTTGAAGACAGTTCAAATGATGGAGTCTCAATTGGAGAGAACCCGTATGTTTCAAATGATTTTCTAATTGTATCGTAGATGTAGTTTCTTTTCGCTACTTCTGCAGGTAAAAAATCTCTTGTTCCTTTAGGAATGGATGGTTTTTGCGCCATTGTTTTAATAAATAATTAACACTTAGATAAGCTCATTCTGTAAAATTAAGAATTAAGAATTAAGAATTGGTAAATTACACTTGGATTTTAGAGAATTGAAATCAAGAAATGCTTAACCTCCGATAATATATTCGATGAAAGCTTGGTTTGATTTTCAAAATAATAACAATAGTACTTTGATTTAAATCAATAATAAATTAGATATTTAATCACTATGTCATCAATTGTCACATTAAAAAATTTCGGAAATCGAGATATCTGAACTATAATTGCAGTAAATCATCATTAAAAATAAATCTTATGCGTTTAATATATCAAGTTCTTTCAATTTTGTTTTTGTTTTCTTATTCTCAAAATGTTGATGCACAAATGAGCATTAATCTTGACAGTGTAGATGGGCAAAATTTAAACGGTGCACAATTAATTATTGATACTGTTCCGACGAATAATATATCGTTACCTTATATCTTTGTAACGAACAACACTGGTTCTTCACAAAACTGGTTGATTACAAGAAGAAACATTCTACAACCTGCTGACTGGGTTAATTATTTATGTTGGGGAGACTTATGCTACAGCGCATACCCATTAGATATTTGGAGTACAAATTCTGCTACTCTTACTAATGGTGAAGATAGGAAGTTAACACTTTATGTTAACGCTCCGACTGTAGGTGTCGCTCATTACAGGTATTATGTTTCAACTGATGGAGTTAATTTTGAAGACTCTGTAGATGTACTTATGAATGTTACATCCACAGCTGGCATTTCTGAATTGCACACAAATGACAATATATTATTTCCAAACCCTGCTCAAAACATGGTAACAATAAGTGGCTTTAAGAATACATCATACAGTTTAAAAGCATATGATAATTCAGGCAGAGAGGTCATTGATCTAAAGAATGCTACGCAAAATAAAATTGATGTTTCTAATTTGAATAATGGAAACTACATTTTTATTATTCAAAATAATTCTACACAAATTAAATTTTCTCAACAAATTGTCATTAAAAAATAAATGAATTTCAATTTGCTTAAAGATTCTTTTTTTGCGATTCTACTTATTCTTTTTGTCTCTTGCACACAAAAGGTAGAAAAGTCGAACTTGAATGATTCAGAAAATACTGATTTCTCATCTGAATACAATGTTGATTTTTTAAATATTAAAGAAGGAGCGCTAGCAATATTAGATGAAAGTTATGAGCCATATTTTTCAAAATTACAACTGATAGAGATAAAAGCACTAATAAATAAAACACCTCCAAGTTCAAATATTGAAGATGCAAGAAATTATGCTAGAGATGAATTTTCCTCAGCAGTCACTTCTTTTTCTAGAAAAGAAAAGAAAGCTATTTTATTTGTCATTCCAATTATAAAAAAAATACTTCAAGAAAATAATTTAGACATTATAGCTAACCATCCTTGGAAATTTATCAAAATAGAAGATTGGCTTTGTGGTGGATTTGCTCATACTAGAGGTGACTACATTATCCTAAGTCAAAAACACCTCAATCATTTAACCTCCGATTGGAACAATAAAATATCAAAAACGGACTCCATTTCACTATTGAAAAATCTCGGTTCACTTTTGGTTCATGAACAATTTCATTCATTACAACGTCAATATCCTAAAAAGTTTGAATCATTATACATCAACTCATGGGGTTTTGAAAAGGCAAAAGTAGAAATTGACAGTACAATTCTCATCAATCAATTGACGAATCCAGATGCTCCGAAAGCAGAATGGGTAGTTAACTACGATGATACTTATTTTTGGGTTAGAACTCTAATACAACCAAGTGATACTCTCCCAACAATGGGAAAAGACTTTGTCGATGTCGTATTCGCTTTAGACAAGGTAAATGACCAGTTTATTATAGCAAGAGACTCTTCAAACGAAATAAAAAAACAAAAACTTTCAGATTTTAAAGCATACACCAACTCATTCCCCGTCAATCAGGGCTTAGACCATCCTAATGAAATAACAGCGTATATGTTCTCTAAATATTTTATTGCAACAGTTGAAGGAAAAATTCCTTTTGAAAATGTGTCTGAAAAATCTAAATTATTTTCTCAAGAATATTTAAATTGGCTTAATAATTTTTTTTAGCACTCATCTTACTACATGATTTATAGAATAATATGCTTATTTCTCTTTTTAGCTCTGTTTCAAAATGGAGTCGCGCAAACTATTAAAAATACTCAAAAAACTGAATCAGTAGATGCTCTTTTGCATTGCGTAGAATTTATCGAAAGTAATCAAATCGAGTTAGCCGAGAAATCAATCCGAAAACAAATTGACAATCAAGAGTCAATAAGGGAAAATGTAAAATTTTGTTACTCAATCGCCATCGCCTATAATAACAAGCTGCTCTACAACATGTCTATGGAGTACGCTTTAGAGGGCTTAAAGCTTCTAGACACAAGCTCTTACCTTTTGACAGAACTCAACCACGTTATTATAATCAATCATTTAGATTTAAAAAATTATGACCTGGCAGAATCACATTATTGGAAAACTTCAAAAATTGGAAAGAAAAAGAAAAGTGTTCTAGCGAATGAATATAACCTCATTGGAGAGATTTATCGCTTAAAAGGAGAGGTTAATAAATCAATTCCATTTTATCATAAAGCAATTAAACTAAATCTTGCCAATTCAGATAACGAAGACTTAGCATTCAATTATAATAATATTGGATTGTCTCATTTGTATTCAAACAATATTGATAGCGCAGTCTACTATTTGGACCTTTCTTCTAAATTGATTTCTGATTTAAAATTAACAAATCTAGAATCAGCCATTAACATAAGCTATGGGGAGTTATACTTAAAAAAACAGAATTACTCCAAAGCACTCAACTTCTTTAAAAAAACAATTTCATTTGATTTGTCTCATCATCCAGATAAATATGAAGTTTATAGAGATGCGTATAAAGGAATGAAGGATTGCTATGAACAAATAGGAGATTATAAAAATGCATTTCATAGCTATACTAAATATCAAGAGTACAAAACGAGAATTCTAGATAACAAAAAGAACACGTTGATACTTCAAAGTCAAATCTTGACAGAACGAGCAATGCACGACAAGGAAATAAGCCTGATTAATAGTAAGTTAGAACTCGAAATAAAGTATAAACGAATAATGTATGTGGTAATCGCTTCGATACTATTTATTATTATTTTGATTATTTACATTCTGAAAATTAGAAATAATAGCATTAAAGAAAAAGTAGAATTAGAAATCAATAAGAACAGAGTACAAGAACTGGAAATAGATAAAATGAAATTTAGTCAGGAACGATTAGAATCTGAATTAATCCAAACGAAGCAAAGTCAAGAAATAAAAAAACTGGAAAGAATTAGGCTAGAAGAACAAATTCAATCCAACAATAGAGAGTTGGCTTCAACTGCAATTCATCTTATGAGTAAGAATGAAATTTTGAATCAAATTCAAGACAAGTTGAATCAAGTAAAAAGTGAAAATAACGACGATGCTCTTAAAACCTATCAAGAGATTAAATTTCTAATATCTGACAGCCTTCGTTTAGATGAAGACTGGCAAGTCTTCAAAAAACATTTCACCGATGTTCACCCACATTTTTTTGAAAAACTGAAGACTGAGTACCCAGAAATTACAACAGATGAATTAAAATTGTGTGCATATCTTAAGATTCAACTCTCTTCTAAAGAAATTGCTCGACTAATTTATATAACTGCTGCTGCTGTCAATAAAAGACGAAATAGATTGCGAAAAAAGTTAAATATTTCTGAAAGTGTCGACTTTTACGAGTTCTTTCTAAAAAAATAGCAGTTTCTCTAAGAATTATCATTCTTGTCCTTGATTGTCACACCTCTTAATTCAGTAAGTACATTTGTCTTAGCTAGCTTTGAAGTGTTATTAATCATTTAAACTTATTATAATATGAAATTAATCAATACAGCAAAATTACTATTTGTAATAGCTTTTTTAAGCTCAAATACTTTTGGTCAAACACCAATTAAAAGAGTGTTAGTAGAAGAGTCAACAGGAACTTGGTGCGCATCATGTGGTTACGGACAAATTTATTTCGATTATTTGGAAATCAATTACCCAAATACTATTCCAGTAGCCATTCACACCGGCCCAGGAGGACAAGACCCAATGGCAATTCTTAGCGTTGAGTTGTATATGACTTCTTATTTCAGTGGTTCTCCAACTTTTTTATTTGATAGGAAAAATTTTCCAAATAATCCAAGTACAAAGCCTGCAATTTCAGCTTCTAATACATGGGAGCATGGATTAGATACACTTGATAGCTATATGGATCTCATTTATAATCAAGCTCCTCTTGCAACTGTTGGAATAAACCAATCGTACAACGCATCAACTAGAGAAATAACTGTAACAGTTACTTCTAATTTTATTCAAAACACAACAGGTAATTTTAGATTAAACTGCTTCATTTTAGAAGATGAAGTTACAGGAGGATCAGAATATAACCAAGCAAACTCTAACTTTAGTGGTTGGACAGGCGGCCCTTCGTATCTGCAAGCATTAATAAATGAAAGCAACCCTATTGTTGGTTATACTCACAACCATGTATTAAGAGCTATGTTAGGTAACCCAGAAGGAATGACAGCATCAATTCCAACAACAGTTACATCAGGCAGCAACTACAGTAAAACTTTCACTTATATACTACCATCTGGGTATGATGAAAGCAACATCTCACTGGTTGGTCTTGTTCAAAGATATGGTGCCGATGCAGTTAATGATAGAGAGGTTGTAAATGCTAATTCTGAACACTTAAATATTGGGGCGGCGAACATCTCTGAAATAGATCAAAACTTTATTGACATTTCAGTGTATCCAAATCCTGTAACAGAATATTCATCTATTGAATTTAAGATAAAAAACAGTGACAATATCTCTTGTGAGTTAATCGGTTCAAATGGGCAAGTTATGAAGTCTCTTTTTAATGACTTTTTTACTCAAGGCGAATATAAATTAGACTTTAATATAACTAGTTTAGACAATGGAATGTACTTTTTAAAATTCAACAATTCTGAATCAACTATTATAAAGAAGATTATTGTTCAGAAGTAATTACTTCTGATTATATAAAGAATCGAGAACTGTATATAATGAACCTCTTTAATGGGATACATGTATACAGTTCTTTTTAGCCTCTTTTACTGTAGTTATACTATAACCAACCTATACCCTACTCCTCGTGTATTAATTATCTTAACACTATCATCGCCTTCTAATTTCTTTCTCAATTTAGAAATAAAGACGTCTAGCGTCCTTCCTATGTAATCACCCTCATCGCCCCAGACAACATTGAGAATCACATCTCTTTCAACTGTATTATTTACAGAATCATTGAGCAATGATAATAAATTTGACTCTTTACCTGTCAATTCTATTCTTTGCTCATTAAGAATGAGTGCTGTATTTATTTGATCGAATTGAAAATTTCCTAAAGAAATAAAATGAGTGTCTGCGACTAATTCTTTTTTATCGTCTATAGCTAAAGCCTTCCTTTTTTTCCGAAGAAAGACAGCTAAAAGAATAAAAATGAGAGACAACGATAAATAGAATACCAAATTTGAACCACTGGAAGATGCTATTTCTAGGTTTGATTCAGAATCACCAATTTGCATCTTTTTCGGATTCAACAAAGTGAAGAGCAAGTTGTAACAGGCAATCGGTTGATCTCTCGTTTTACAAGGAATGATGTCATCATCTTCCAACTCACTCATTTTGTAACTGTAAACAACTTCTCCAGATTGGCAGTTCTCTACTTCTAACACATAGCCTTTCGCTAATTTGGTGTCCTTAATAATTTGGTCGATGGTTGCGACCATTTCTTCTGGATTAAATTCAAATTCTGTATCAAAAGAGAGTTTGTATTGTTCTTTCTCTTTCGAGATTGGTAAAACAAGTGAAATTGAATCATTTGCATTCAACAAGACTTGGTGACCTATCATTCTCAAAGAAACTTCAATGTGTTTCTCATCAATTTGGTCTTGTGCATGAAGACTTGAGCTAAACATATTTAAACTCAACAGTAATAGGGAAATTATTTTAACACTATTTAAAAACATACTGCAAAGCTATTTGATTCTATCTCTTTTAGAAGTAATTTACACAATATTTACATCAATTTACATTCTAGAAAGCAATTTACCTCTCCGCCTGACCTACATTTGAGTAAACAAATAATAAAATCAAAAATTATGAAAAAGAAAATAGCGTTTATCGGACTAGCGATTGTAGGTCTCAGTTTAACTGCTTTTGGGATTAGTAATATTAAAAAGGAAAACTCTAATTCTAAGAAAGATACAATTGGAAAACTAGAAGAAACTTCAAAATCACTGGATGACTTGTTTGAAAAAAAAGAATATGACTTTCATATATCTGTTGGCACACGATTTACGAATGTTGCAACATTAGAAGATATTCAGAATGCAAATTCAATTGAAGACTTTATTCCACAAGAACAAATAGATCAAGTATCAAAATACACATCTGTAAAAATAACTTTACTAGACGACTATAAAGAAACAGACATTTTTGCAATCGGAAAAGACGATATATTAACAGCCGACCAGAAAAAAATTCTCCAGTCTTTAGATTATTCAAGTAATTTCTTAGTTCGTGGCGACTTTGTTGGAACAAAAGAATTTCAACGAAACCATAACTATAGTTACTTTACTCCATTTATGACAGTAATACCTCACACTGAAGGGTATTACGAACAAGGAATGGATGCATTATTATACTACTTACGTGCTAAATCAGAAGAAATTTCGAGTCAATATCAAAAAGAAGACTTTAAATCAGGTAAGCTCTATTTCACCATTTCTAAAGAAGGAAAAATCAGCAATATCAATTTAACAAGTACAGGAGGATTCACAGAATTAGATAATAAAATGGTTGAAATATTAAACAACTTGGAAGGAAAATGGATTCCAGCAAAGAATGCTAAAGGAGAAACCGTAGAACAAACTTTAGTGATTGCTTTCGGGGTAATAGGGTGTTAAAAAAACACTTTTGTTAAAATGGATAATTGGTGTCGTAAACCAATTATTCATTCTTAATTAATAGATTTTCTTCCCTAGCCACCTTTCTACATTGTCTTTCCAAATCTCATCGGATTCCTGCTGAGTAAGAATATTTGCCTCAACGGCGAAATCAATTACTCGACCTGGATATGAATTTGCTACCCCTTCCATTTCTCCTAAAGGATAGGGATCATCTAACCCTGCAACAATTTGATTTGGTCCTACACGTGTTTTTAGCAACTGCAAAGTATAAGAATCATGTACCAATGTATCAAAGAAAATGTTTTTATGTCCCAAAGCACAACGAGGATCATTGGCATCTTCGAATAAATCAGGGCGACCATCGTAACCTTGCAGTCTTCTACCATAATTCGCTTGACCTAACATGCAACCATGTGCAAAGCACGTTCTGATATTTGGAAAACGGTTGGCATAATCTTTCAATGAGTACAAATGTAAAGAATCAGCTGTTTGCGCCATCATCCAAACCAAATGGAAACGCCAATACTCATCTTTCAATTTAATCATTTTCTGCGCATCGTAGGGGTGAAGTTCTATTGCCAAACCATATTCATTGGCTAGTTCAAAAATAGGCAAAGTACTATCGTCAATAACTGAAAGCCATTCTTCATCTTCATTCATAAAATGAGTAGGCAAGCAGAGCAGATTCATTCCTAACTCATTGACGCATCTATCTATTTCCTTAAGAGCATCTTCAATATATAGAGGTTGCACAACGAATCCTGTTGTGAACTTATCAGGTCTTCTTTCTTGCACACTTGCGTTAAAATCATTCTGCCAACGAATTGTATCATACGCATCTTGTTTTTTCCAACCGTTGCAATATAACTGAGAAAGATTGAGCATTACTCCATGATCGATATGG
>JAJRQP010000367.1 GCA_024280195.1 Bacteroidota bacterium
AATGCTATTTTTGAGCATCTTGCTATTAAACTACCCGTTTCTAGATTGCAAAGAGATTTAACGGATTCTACTGTACTTAGAACAATTGGCGTTCCTTTTGCCCATACTTTTATTGCGTTCAAATCTACACTCAAAGGGTTGGATAAATTATTACTCAATGAGTCCGCTTTTGAAGCTGATTTAGAGAAGAATTGGGCAGTTGTTGCAGAAGCAATCCAGACCATTCTCCGAAGAGAAGGATTTCCGAAACCATACGAAGCATTGAAAGGTTTGACAAGAAAAAATGAGGCGGTAACGAAAGAAACTGTCCATGATTTTGTCGATACCTTAGATATTTCAATATCTTTAAAGGAAGAATTGAAACAAATCACTCCTCAAAACTACACAGGAATCCAATTAGTTGATTAGTTGGAATCATTTTTGAAGGAGTTCAGCTGATGAAACAAATGAAATTAACTCTTTCTCTATTTTTTATGATTGCCCTTGTGCAGTCCTCCTATTCGCAGGCTTACGATATAAAATGGGGTGACATTACAAGCAGGCAGGGGAAGTTAATCTACCTTCTCCCAAATAAAAAGAATGACTTTTTTGCATTGAGGTGGGTTGGCGGTCGTATTATTGGCAACTACCAAGTATCACACCATCAAGACTTAACCATCACCCAAAAAGGAAGAATAAAACTGGTTGCAGAAAAAAGCATGGCCAATTTTGAAGGAGCAAAAGTAATCGGCAATAAGTTTGTCGTTTTTCTTTCTGATAGACAAGTTGGTTTCAACCATTTCTACATGCAAGAATACGATGAAGAATTGAAACCTATTGGTGAAGCTGTTAAAATTGCCTCCTATTCTGTTGATAGAACGCGCAAAAAAGGTTGGTTCAACATCAAGCAATCTTCCAATCAGAAATTCTTCGGTGTTGTTTGGGAAGTTCCCGGGAGAAAGGGAGAACGAGATCTTTATGGTTTCAAGGTTTACAACGAACAACTTGAAATCGTAAATGAAGGAGAATACCCTTTGCCATTTGATCCTAAACTATCGACCATACATTCGCATCATATTTCTAATAAAGGCGATTACTTTATGGCGGTAACCGAATACGAAGAAGGAAATAATGCCCGTTTATTTAAAAATCATTTAACGTATAAATCATTGCATATTTTCCACATCAATGAAGATGGTTTGGATGATTATCAACTCGACTTAGGAGGCAAACGCGTAGAAGCGATGTCTATGTTCTCCGACGAGAATAACGTTTTTACAATTACCGGAATATACGGAGAACAGAGAGTTGCTGGCGTAAAAGGAGTTTTTTATCAACGAATTGACTTAACAACTTTAGAGAAAATTGGTGAAGGTTTTAAAGAGTTTGAAGCCTCTTTTATAACGGAAGACTGGACCGAAAGAGCAAAAAGAAAAGCAGATAGACAAATTGACAGAGGCAGAGGAACTCCGCAATTATACAACTACAAAATGCGGGATGCAACTCTTTTGAAAGATGGAAGCATCATCGGAACTATGGAGCAATTTTACGTGCAAATAAGCTCAAACACAGACACAAGAAATGGAACTGTTTCACAGAGCTACTATTACTATTACAACGATATCATTGCTTTTAAAATTGATTCAGAAGGAGAATTTGCTTGGGTAACCAAAGTAAGAAAGTACCAGGTCTCCACCAATGATGAAGGGCCATTTAGTAGCTATGCGAGTTTCATTGACAAAGGAAAGGTTCACTTTATATTCAATGACCATATTAGAAATTACGATGCATCTGGTCAGTTTATCGATTCTGACAGACTTTATACTGCTAATTATTCCAGAAGAAAAAATGTTGTTGCTTTAGCCGAAATTGATTTAGAAACTGGAGAACGAAAGCAAGCAACTTTTTTTGATAGAGAAGAGATCGATGCCGTTGCTGTTCCAAAACTTTTTGAAATCAACTACACAACAGGAGAAATGTTATTGTATGCTATTTGGGGAAGAAAGGAAAAGGTTGGGGTATTGAGAATGGGAGGTGAGAAGTGAGAAGTGAGAGGTTAGAGGTTAGAGGTTAGAGGTTAGAGGTTAGAGGTTAGAGGTTAATGTTTGCAAGCATTTTTTAGTGCTTCTTTTTCTTCTGCGGAGAATGAATATTTAGCAGCACCTTGTTTGTATTTCTCTTGAAGTAATTGCTCAATCAAATCACTGTCTTTTTTATAGTCAGCGCATGGTTTGCAAATAAGTAGATGCATTTTTATTTCTACCAATTCTTTCACAGAGAGGGAGTTATATCTTCCTCTTTCAATGTCCAGTGTTATTTCTTCGCACCCCTTCATTAGATCCATTTACTTTTAAGGCAATCCCGCAATAACAATTTTGAACGGTGTATAATTACCCACAAATTAGAAGGAGTAATCGCAAAATCATTACAAATTTGCTCACTTTCTTTTTCTTGTAAATATTTAGACGAGATTATTCCTTGCCATTTCTCTGGTAAACCATCTATACAATCTTGCAATTCTGCCAATGTTTCATTATCAGAGATTTTATCAACAATTGATTTACTATGCATTCCTCCCTGCTTCTCTATGAACCAATGACGCTTATCGTCATCCTGATCAAAAAAACTAGATACAGGATCTGTATAGCGTGTTTCTGCTTTTCTCCAATGATCGATTATTTTACGATTTAGGATACTCGTTAACCAAGTTCTGAGTTTACTCCTGTGTTCAAAGGTATCCAACTTCATTAACGCAGAAACCAACGTATCTTGTACTAAGTCTTTCGCCAGTTCTATATCGCTTAATTTAGACATCGCAAAAGATAAGAGGTAATCGCTATGATCCTCAACAAGCTCTGTATGGTCTATGTTATTCGTTGTACTCACTAAGACATGTATTTTTTCCTAAAACGTTTCACAAACGTGAATAAAAGTAACAAAACTGAAGCAAATGCAAAGCTTCTTCCCATAACATTACCATATTTTGTGAAAAACGTAATTTCTGAATTCAAATTTAATTCTGCTTTAATTGCATCTTCTTCCCACCAATCAGTTGCTTGAGAAACATCTCCTCTTTGGTTCACAAAGCAGCTTGTCCCTGTATTTGCAGAACGAACAATGCTGCGTCTATTTTCAATAGCTCTCAAACTAGCAAAGCTAAGGTGTTGTTTATATCCTGGTGTATCTCCCCACCAGCCATCATTCGTAGCAATGCAAATTAACTCTGCTCCTTTTCTAACTTGCTCCGTTACCCATTCTCCGTAAATAGATTCGTAGCAAATAACCGGTGCAATTTTAAGGTTCTCTAACTCAAATATTTGTGCTTCTTCTTCAATACCCAATGTTCCAGAAGTTCCACCATTGTTTATTGACATTTCTTCTAAGAATGGGAAGATGTCGGAGAAAGGTAACACTTCTACTCCAGGCACCAATTTCGATTTGTGAATGAATTCAACGTCATCATTCTCTGTAATAAGCATGGATGTGTTGTAGAATTCTGCAAATAGACCATCGTTCTGCAGGCGAGAAGCACGAGAATGTTTTTTATTGTACAAACGATAAGTCGAAGCTCCGATGTACCAAGGGACGTTTTCCAACTTAGATTGTTTTTGCTCTTTGAAATACTTAAAGAAGTCAAGTGCATGAACATCTGCTTCATTGAAATTTGCACTCAATGCCGTTTCTGGCGCAACAATTAAATCCGTGGATTCAGTCACCAAAGAATCAGCTAAAGAAATCAAGGTCTCTAATTGATTGGGGAAACTTGACGTATCAAATTTCTCGTTGTACGGATCAATATTCGGTTGCAATGCGACAACTTCTATCGGTTTTTCATTCTCCTGATAGTTGTAATAGGTATAAACAGAAATAGAAATTGGTAGCAGAAGAATAAATGCAATGGAGTAAAATATAGGTGTTTGAATCTTCCAGCTTTCTTTTTTCAGGTAGATATTTTGCACTGTTCTGAAGAATAATAAATTCACCAAGAGAATCCAAAAAGAACCTCCCAATGCTCCTCCATAAGAATACCATTGCACCCAAGATGGTCGAATGCTAAATGTATTTCCGAACGTGAGCCAAGTCCACGACATTTCCCAATTATAGTGGAAATATTCAAAGCCAATCCAGTAGAATAATAATGATAAGTATCCTTCTTTCTCTCCTATGTATTTCTTTGCCAAATGAAAAGCATAGAATGTTAAAGCCATCAGAAGACTGTTGAGAACGAATGCTAAAGTTGCGCCCACTGGATCTGCATTCCAAACCCACCAGGTTGTTCCGAGGTTGTAAACTAAGAAAGCAATATAGGCATGCACAAATACTTTTCCTGAACGGTAATTCTTTTTAGAGATATAGCTTTCTACAAATAGCAAAGGAACCCATGAGATAAACACAAGAGGGGTTAAACTTCCTGAGAATGGATAGGAAACCATCATTAACAATCCTGATAGGATGCTTAAAAGAAAACGATGTTTTTTTGTTAATTGAATCACAGCTTAAAAGTAGAAGAAAATAACGAATAATGAATTTTTTACTGCGAAGAAGATAATTTTTGGAAGTGATTTTAATTTTATTATTCAATATTTTACGTGTGGGCTTTAAGAAGCGTTGTTGTAAATATAAAGACAATGGTGTTTAATATCCAATAATAAATAATAAACAGAGGAATGAAGAAGGAGGTTTTTGCTTCGTAGAATGGCGTTTTTTTTTTGGAAACGATAAGGCGTAAAAAAAAGGGATGCAAAATTTCGCATCCCTTTTACTATTCTAGTACAATCAATTATTCAAAG
>JAJRQP010000368.1 GCA_024280195.1 Bacteroidota bacterium
AATCAATGGCCTAGTCTTTCAGGTAACTACGTTACTTATTCTGCTTCTTATGACCAGTACTTCAAGAACATCAATGGAGGAATTGCAGTAATTGGAATGCACGATAGACAAGGGCAAGGAACAATCTCTACGACAATGCTAGGATTGGTTTATTCTTATCATTTAAAGGTCAATAGAAAATTTACGATGTTATTTGGAGCGAGAGCAGCCATGTTCAATAAGTTCTTAGACTGGGACAAATTAACTTTTGGAGACATGATTGATCCCCGAAAAGGTTTTATTTATAAAACAGGAGATGTTCCAAGAGGTGGAAGTAAATATTTCTTTGATGCCTCTGCTGGTTTTGTTGGATATAGCAAACATTTTTTCTTCGGAGGAGCTGTACATCATCTAAACAGACCTAATGAATCAATGATTGTTGGGGAATCTAAACTACCAATGCGTTTTACGGGACATGCAGGTGCAGAAATTAAATTGGGACAAAAATCTCAATACAATAACGGAACATCTATCATGCCGAATATCATTTACCAATACCAAAATGGTTTTCAAGAAATTAGTGTAGGTACTTATGTAAAATACGGAGTATTTACTTTTGGAGCTTGGTATAGAAATAGAGATGCTTTTATTCTTTCTTTAGGAATAAATACCAAAAAATTTAAAATTGGTTATAGTTACGATGTAACTGTTTCAAAGTTGAACAATGGAGTATCAGGAGGTTCTCACGAGGTGTCACTTGGGTTAAATATGAATTGTAAAACAAAACCTAAATCCTTTAGAACCATTTCTTGTCCATCTTTTTAACTATATTGTAACCGATTTTTAAAAAGACGTTGTAAAAGATGTTAATTGAATTGAAAAGAATGAAAACGAAAATAGATAATATGCGATTTTTCAAATTTGTAGCACTAGCTGTAGTTGGTGCATTTGTAATAGCTTCTTGTTCAAGAGATGCTTCCAATACCACAGGATGGGATTATAACAATCCTAAACAAGGTGGTTTCCAAAAGGTACCTTTTGTTGATCAAGAAACAGGACCTGGTTTATTATTAGTAGAAGGTGGAACTTTTACAATGGGTAGAGCTGAACAAGATGTAATGTTTGAATGGAACAATAGACCAGCTAGGGTTACTGTTTCATCTTTTTACATGGATCAAACTGAGATTACTAACTTCCAATGGTTGGAATACATGTACTGGATTTCTCGTGCTTACAACGAAACCTATCCAATGGTTTATAAAAATGCATTGCCAGACACCTTAGTATGGAGATCAAAACTAGGATTCAACGAGAAGTTTGTTGATTACTATTTACGTCACCCTGCTTATAGAGATTACCCAGTCGTTGGTGTATCTTGGTTGCAAGCGAGTGATTTCTGTAAATGGAGAACAGATCGTGTAAACGAATACATCTTAATTAGAGAAGGTATCTTAGCATTTAACGTTGACCAAAGAGATGAAAATACTTTTAATACGGACGCTTATTTTGCAGGTCAATATGAAGAAGGATTAGTAAGAAACATTACTGATTTAGATCCTTCTCACGTTAACGGAAAGAAATTAGGAGAAAGAATTGTAAGAATGGAAGATGGAATCATGCTTCCTAGATACCGACTCCCAACTGAAGCAGAATGGGAATTTGCTGCAACGGGATTGATTGGAAACTTACAAGAAGGTTCTGAAAACATCAACGAAAGAAGATTATATCCTTGGAACGGTCACTGGGTAAGACAAGACGAAGCAATGTTTACAGGTCAGATTCGTGCCAACTTTGTTAGAGGTCGTGGAGATTACATGGGTATTGCAGGTCACTTAAATGACGGAGCAGATGTTACAGCACCTGTTGAGTCATACTGGCCAAATGATTATGGTTTATACCACATGGCAGGTAACGTATCTGAATGGGTAATGGATGTTTACCGTCCTTTGACTTCTGAAGATTTTGATGAGTTTAGACCATTTAGAGGTAATGTTTTCAAAACAAAACTATTGAACAACGAAGGTTCTATAGATATTAAAAACGCTCAAATCATGTACGACGTGCACGGTATGAAGGAATACTTGAATGAGTTTGAAAGAATTCGTTACCAACGTATTTCTGCCAACCAACATGACCCGAACGATACAGTAATACCTGCTGGTCTTGCTGCACATGTGCAGTCTAGAAATCCTTCTAGAAGAGGTTATGCTCCAGATCCATTTTACGTATCTCATGGTAAAGTAAAGGATTCTATAGAGTTAAGATTACTAGAGCAAATCAACGGTGTTATCGATGTTGCTATTTCTTACAAGAATGATAAATACGATACGGAAGCATCTGCTTTAATTCAAGATAATTTATTCGATGGTATTTTTGCTGATGAAATCAGAGAAGGTCCAGATGGAGAAGAATATGCTTTTGAAATCATCTCTATGTTGAGAGACGGATTTAATGAGTTCATCTTAGACACTCCAGGTAAGTTAAAGTACAGAAATGTAACGGAAGAAGAAAACATAGGACGTTTGAACTATCGTAAAGATGACTACATTGATTATATTGATGGTGACATTGAAAGTTCTATTCACTATAAAAATGACAGAAGAAAGAACGACATCAATCAAGCGACACGTGATCCTAACTTAGTTATGTACCAAGATCAACACGAGCAGTACAACTTAGATGGTTCACAAATCAAACCAGGTGGAGAAGATAGAACATCTTGGCCAACAACATTGATTTCTGATAAGTCTAGAGTTTACAAAGGTGGTTCTTGGAAAGATAGAGCTTACTGGTTAGTTTCTTCTAACAGAAGATTCTTAGATGAAGACAAATCTACCGATGCAATTGGTTTCCGTTGCGCAATGGACAGAGTTGGTTCTCCAACTGGATTCAACTACGGTAGAAAAAAGAAGAAAAAGAAATAAAATACATTTCGTTAATAAATAGAAAAACCTGCTTGTCATTTGATAAGCAGGTTTTTTAATTTTACACTATGGATAATTCATTTACGCACTTCTACTCTTCTACAGGTATATGTACTGATACACGCAAAATTGAAAAAGATTGCTTATTCGTATGCATTCAAGGAGATAATTTTGATGGAAATACTTTTGCCAGTGAAGCATTAAAACAAGGTGCTTATCATGTAATCGTTGATAATCCAAAATTCTTCGTAGAAAATAGTCAAATGACTTTGGTGCAAAACAGTGTGACTTATTTGCAAAACTTAGCAAATCATCATAGAAAACAATTTGACATCCCAGTTATAGGAATCACAGGTAGTAATGGTAAAACAACGAGTAAAGAATTAATCAATGCTGTTCTTTCTAAGAAATACAATGTTCTGGCAACCATCGGTAACCTGAACAATCATTTAGGAGTTCCTTTTACACTATTAAGAATAACCAAAGAACACGACATCGCTATTATAGAAATGGGTGCTAATAAATTCAAAGACATTGAAGAATTGTGCGAGATAGCTGAACCAACCCACGGAATCATTACCAATATTGGTCGAGCACATCTTGAAGGATTTATCAATATTGAAGGCGTTATCAAGACGAAGAAAGAACTGTATGATTCTGTTGAGCGCAAAAAAGGAACGTTATTCATTAATGCAGATGATGATATCTTGAATGAAATCCTACCATCATCTATAAAAAGTATTTCTTACGGAGAAAAAAATGATGCAGACATCTCAGGAGAATTAGTATCCCTCTCCCCTTTTGTAGAAATGAATTGGAAGTCGAATAATTATTCTTCGGAGAATTTGATGATGCAAATGGTTGGGAAATATAATTTCTACAATTATTTAGCAGCAATTACAATTGGGAAGGATTTTGGAGTTAGCGATGAGTTAATAAATGAAGCATTGGTCAATTATTCTCCAGAGAATAAGCGTTCACAGATTGTAAAAACAGACAGAAATACACTAATTTTAGATTGCTACAACGCAAATCCAACAAGTATGAGTTCTGCGCTAGAAAGTTTTGCAATAAATGTAGCAACGAATAAAATTTGCATTCTCGGCGACATGAAAGAGTTGGGGATAGAATCGATGCAAGAGCATCAGAAAATTATAACCTTGCTTGAAGAATTGAATTTACAAGCTTATGTTGTCGGAGAAGATTTCTCACTCGTTAATTCGTGCAATATTCTTCACAAATTTAAAGATGTAACTGAATTGAATAATTATTTACAGCAATTTCCTTTAGAAAAGGAATTAATTCTGATAAAAGGTTCAAATAGTATTCATTTGGACAGATTGGAATCATCACTCTAAATTCGGGCAAAAAAAAGAGGATGATCACTCACCCTCTCCCTTATTTTAATTCTATTTATAAATTACTTCAATATATTTCTTGAAATAACAATTTTCTGAATTTCACTTGTTCCTTCATAGATTTGAGTAATTTTAGCATCTCTCATCAAACGTTCAACATGGTATTCTTTCACAAAACCATATCCTCCATGAATTTGAATCGCTTCTACGGTGTGTTCCATTGCGACTTTAGAAGCATACAACTTCGCCATTGCTCCAGACTGATCGTAATTTCTTCCATTGTCCTTATCTAATGCAGCTCTGTAAACTAACATTTTAGCTGCTTCGATATCTGTTGCCATATCCGCCAACTTAAAAGCAATTGCTTGGTGTTTGCTAATTTCTTTTCCAAAAGCTTTACGTTCTTTCGAGTAAGCCAAGGCTAAATCAAAAGCACCCCCAGCTATTCCTAAAGCTTGAGAAGCAATTCCAATTCTACCACCAGATAAAACTTTCATTGCGAATTTGAATCCGAACCCATCTTCACCAATTCTATTTTCCTTAGGAACTTTAACATCGTTGAATAATAAGGTATGCGTATCAGAACCTCTAATTCCTAATTTATTTTCTTTTGCTCCAACTATAAACCCTTCCATTCCTCTTTCGATAATGAAAGCATTGATTCCTCTATGTCCTGCAGCAACATCTGTTTGAGCAATCACTATATAAGTAGAAGCCGAAGAACCATTTGTAATCCAGTTCTTAGTTCCGTTTAATAAATAATGATCTCCTTTATCAATAGCTGTAGTTTGTTGAGATGTTGCATCCGATCCTGCTTCAGGTTCAGACAAACAAAATGCTCCGATTTTCTATCCTTTTGCTAAAGGCACTAAGTATTTTAGTTTTTGTTCTTCCGTTCCGTAAGTTTCTAGCCCCCAACAAACCAATGAGTTATTAACCGATAAGCAAACAGAAGTCGATGCATCTACTTTAGAAATTTCTTCAATTGCTAAAGCATAGGACAAAGTGTCCATTCCAGAACCTCCATATTTTGGATCAACCATCATTCCCATGAATCCAAGCTCACCTAACTCTTTGATTTCAGCAGCTGGAAAACGTTGTTCCTCATCCCTATCAATAACTCCAGGTTTTAGCACGTTTTGAGCAAAATCTCTAGCAGCATCTCTGACTGCTTTATGTTCTTCTGTTAAATCAAAATTCATATCGGTAGTTTTAAATTCTTGCGAGTACAAATCTACTCATTTAGTTTAATTTTCTAACTTTAAACTGTGAAGAATTCTTACACTTTAATTGGATTAATGTCAGGCACATCTATGGATGGGTTTGATATTGCCTACTGTTCTTACAAGCAAGAAGAGGACAAGACCTGGCAACTAACTGTATATCAAATAGAAACAACAGCCTACCCAGAAGATATACTCTCAGAATTAAAAAAATCAACAAGCTATTCTGCCTCAAAACTATTAGAATTAGACAAGAAGTTAGGGCATTATTTTGCAGAAAAAGTAAACACCTTTATTCTGAAAAATGAAATTGATAAAAAGAAGATCGATGCAATTGCTTCTCATGGTCATACTATTTTTCATCAGCCTGAGAAAGGATACACTTATCAGATAGGTTGCGGTCAGACCCTTTCTTATCATTCAGGAATTAATGTAATCAATGATTTTCGCCAGAAAGATGTAATTGCAGGAGGGCAAGGTGCTCCTCTTGTGCCAATAGGAGATAAGTTACTTTTTTCAAATGAATCAAATTGCTTTTTAAACCTTGGAGGTTTTGCTAATTGCTGCATCATTGAGAATGAGAATGTAATTGCCTACGATATTTCTCCTGCTAATTTACCTATGAATAGAGTTGTGAATCAACTAGGTTTAGAATATGATGATAATGGTGAATTAGCAAAGTCTGGATCAATCGACGAAAAGGGATTGAAATTACTAAATGAATTGCCCTACTATGATCAAAAACATCCAAAATCCTTGGGG